>JAEWNU010000079.1 GCA_023456995.1 Bacillota bacterium | reverse complement strand
GGCAGATGCTTTTTGCAGACTTCCACCACTAGCTCATCAATCTCAACCAAATCAATGCTTTCCACCTCAGGGTAGCGCACCAGCTCACGGATTACGCCGCCGTCGCCCCCGCCGATAATCAACACATTTTTTACATTGGGATGCACCGCCATCGGCACATGGGTGATCATATCGTGATAGACAAACTCATCCTTTTCGGTGAGCATCATATAGCCATCAAGGGTCAGGAACCGCCCGAATTCTTCGGATTCAAAAATATCGATGCGCTGAAAATCGCTCTGCCCGCTGTAAATCTGCCGGTCAGTTTTAATAGATAACCGCACATTAGGGGTGTGCTGTTCGGTAAACCAAAGTTCCATGCGTGTCTCCTTCATTATTTTTTACGAGTCTAATTTCTTGCTTGCCGCAGGACATTCAGATGCTCGATTGCAATATCCTCCGGTCCGGTCATTGAACAGCCCTTTTCCTTGGCATACGCAATATAGTCCAAAATGTCGCGGGTAATCCGCTCACCCGGGGCGAGAATTGGAATGCCGGGCGGGTAGCACATGACAAATTCGCTGCAAATATGGCCTTCGGCCTTATCTAGTGGCAGCGAAATTTTTTCGGCATAAAAAGCCTCCTGTGGGGTGACCTCAACCTGCGGCGGCAGATATTCCTGCGTCATAAGGCCAGTGCGGTCACGCCCGTAGCGCCGCCGTATCTCGGCCAGCGCACTGACCAGTCGCTCGATATCCTGCATACGGTCGCCGACTGAAACATAGGCCAAAATATTACCCAGATCACCGAACTCGACCTGTATGTCGTATTCATCGCGCAGCAAGTCGTAAACCTCGATGCCAGCCAGCCCAATATCCAACGTGTAGACCGAAAGCTTTGTGGAATCAAAATCAAAAATACTATCGTTGTTGATTAGATCTTGTGCGTAGGCGTAATAGCCACCGATGCGGTTGATCTCCTCGCGGGCATACTGCGTCAAGTCCTGCACATGGCGGAAAATTTCTTTACCGCGCAACGCGAGGTTCCTGCGGGAGATATCCAAACTTGAAAGCAACAGGTAAGATCCACTCGTCGTCTGGGTTAGGTTGATAATTTGGCTGACATAGCCCGCATTCATTTCTGGGCCTGTTAAAAGCAAGGAGCTTTGCGTTAGGCTCCCGCCTGATTTATGCATGCTTACGGCGGCCATATCAGCCCCAACCGACATTGCGCAGACCGGAAGCCTGCGTCCAAAATAAAAGTGGGTTCCGTGGGCCTCATCCGCCAGAACCTTCATGCCATTGGCATGCGCCAAGCGTGTGATACTTCGAATGTCCGAACAAATACCGTAATAGGTGGGATTGTTCACAAGAATTGCCACTGCATCGGGATGGGCTTTGATTGCCTTTTCTACCTGCGAAACTGACATACCCAGCGAAATTCCAAGACGCTTGTCCACCTCGGGATTGACGTAGACAGGATGCGCTCCGCAAAGCACCAGTGCATTGATGACACTGCGATGCACATTTCGCGGCAGGATAATTTTATCCCCCCGCTTGCAGCAGGAAAGCACCATCGTCTGTACAGACGATGTGGTGCCGTTCACCATAAAGAACGCATTGGCTGCGCCAAACGCCTCGGCCGCAAGCGCTTCGGCATCTTTTATCACTGAAACCGGATGGCAAAGGTTATCCAATGGCTTCATTGAGTTAACGTCAATTCCGACGCATTTTTCACCTAGAAAATCTCTCAGTTCAGGGTTCCCACGGCCGCGCTTATGACCCGGCACGTCAAAGGGGACCACCCGCATTTTTTTAAATTCTTCAAGCGCTTCATATATCGGCGCGCGTGTTTGATCAAGTGCCATGCCGCTCCCCCTGTGTTAAAGCATCAATAAACATTTCTACCGCTAAAAATTTCAATCATCTCGCGGCGCAGGTTGTTCGTAATCGCCAGCCGCTCCTTGGGCGGCAGCTCGTACACATCAGTTTTAAAGAGATAATTCTGTAAGTCCAGCTCTTTAATCAGCATCTTGGTGTGGAACAGATTAGCCTCGTATACATTGATGTCTATGGCATCATAGCGGTGCAGTGTCTCCTCTGCGATATACCGCTGAATCGAAATCATGTCTTGGTCAATAAACAGCTTTCTTCCGGTGACATCGCGAGTAAAGCCACGCACGCGGTAGTCCATTGTAATGATGTCGGAATCAAAGCTACCGATGAGATAATCGAGCGTCGAAAGAGGCGTAATCTCGCCACAGGTAGCCACATCAATATCGACGCGGAAGGTGGCGATGCTCGTCTCGGGGTGATACTCGGGGTAGGTATGCACCGTGACATGGCTTTTGTCGAGGTGCCCCACAATAGTGTCCCCGCTGGGGATCATTGATTCCTCAGCGATGAGTATCGTCACGCTGGCCCCTTGTGGTTCGTAGTCCTGTCGCGAAATATTGAGCACTGTGGCGCCAATCATTTCGGTCAGGTGGGTTAGTATTTTGGTCAGACGCTCAGAATTATACTGTTCGTCAATATAGGCGATATAATCCTTCTGTTCCCGTGCAGTTTTAGCGTAGCAGACATCGTAAATATTAAAGCTCAAAGATTTTGTCAGGTTATTAAAACCATAGAGCGTCATTTTCTCATCCATTTTCGCCTTTCCCCCATCAAAACAAAATAAGCACAAGTGTAGCGAAATTCGCCAAAACACTTGTGCTTCGATAAATCTGTTATTTTTGAACAGGTCTTGCGCTAATTACCTAAGAATAGGTGCAAGCCCCCATCGTTAAAAATCCAGAACAGTCAGAGTCTATATAGCAAATAGTTACTTTTACTACTCTTATTGATCGTTTCACAAGTTTTATGTGTCCGCTTACACATCGGTTTTAAGTAACCAACTTATAAAATTTGCGCTTCTAACGCAATCAATAAGGCAACGAAGTTGCCGCTCGGCATTTGACCCGGCTGTCCGTATGGCCATTCCTTCCCGTCTGGAAGTGGTCAAAAACATTTGCGAGTGGAAAGACTCTGTCTAACCAATCTGTTCTTTTTTTGCGATCATTGACATTATATTGGACAGGTTTAGAAATGTCAAGCATCAGCTTACAATATTTTTATTGATTTTAAAAATATTTAGATAACCCACACCTCTTAAGATAAATAATGCAATAATCTGCCAGATTTTTTGTACCTTATTAGCAGAACCACATTTTAAAGGAGGTTGTTTTTATGCAGTCTAAAAAAACTATTTTTTCAGCACTGGCTGTATTACTCGCTGTATTGACAATATGCACCGGCTGTAGCAGCAAAAGTTCAGATGATAAAGCGATGTCCACCGAATCATCCGCTGCAGGCTACCCGAATATGGCTCCGGCAATTGCAGAAGGTCGCGCACAAATGGCGATCGAAGCGCCAACCGCAATGGCAGCCGATCAGAGTAAACCCACCGTTGAAGTGATGAACCCCGACCGCAAAATTGTTAAGCACGGTTATCTGTCGCTTGAAACAAAAGAATTTGATATCGCGCTTGAGCAGATTTTTGCCGCGATTACTGAGCAGGGCGGCTATATTGAAAGCCAAAACACCAATGGTCAAAGTTTAACCCACCGAGGCTCTTATTATGAGCGTTCCGCTTCAATTCAGGCAAGAATTCCTGCCGATAAGCTCGATAGTGTAACAACCGCTGTCGGTGGTATCTGCAACGTTACATCAAAGAGCGAGAATATCGACGATATAACCGATAGTTATTTTGACGTGCAGGCGCATCTTAATTCCTTAAAACTTCAGGAAGAGCGACTGTTAGATATTTTGTCCAAGGCGCAAAAGCTCGAGGATGTCATTTCGCTCGAGAAGGCGCTTTCGGACGTACGTTACC
>JAEWNU010000078.1 GCA_023456995.1 Bacillota bacterium | reverse complement strand
GCGGTTTCCTGCGCGTCCAACTCATAGCCAGATGTAGTCTGACGGAGAATATCCCCCTCGCCGGCGCCTTTGGGCAGTGCTGACAAAGGAATACGACGCAGTTGCTGCTGCTCGTCCACACAGATGGCAATATTATCTTCAATTCGGTCAATGGATAATACCATTTTATGCCGCCTCCTTTGCATTGATTGCGTCGTTTATGTTGTTTGCGGTAATCCAGATGGTGTTGCCGTCGGTTGAAAAGGTGACCGTACCGTTTATGTCGGTACGGTAAACCGGCCCGAAGGCCGAAAGCCGAGCCAGCGCTTTCTGATTTGGCAGATTGTAAGCATTATCGCGCCCACAGGAGATGACACTGGCCGTAGGGCTGACCGCATTCAAAAACTCCTGTTTATTCGAGGTGTTGCTGCCGTGATGGCCGGCTACAAAAACATCGGCAGAAACCGACGCATTATTTTCAAGTAGCGCCTGTTCCACCGCGGTTTCGCCGTCGCCAGTTATTAGAAAAGAAGCGTCACCCGCATCGATACGCAGACACAAAGAAGTGTCATTGAGATTATCAGGGTTAGGTACAAAGGCGTCAAGTAGCTTCAGTGTGATGCCATCGCCCAGTGTCTCAGCACGCGGGGAAACGGCTTGTACGATCTCACAACCGTTTGTTTCGAGAGCATCCAGAAGACTGTTATATGTGTTATTAGTCGGATTCAGTGCTTCGGAAACGGCGGGCATCCAGAACGTATCCACCTTATAATTTTCCAACACAGAAATCAGACCACCAAAATGGTCGGTGTGGGGATGGGTCATGACCAGAAGATCTAATTGGGTAATGCCCGCCGCATCCAGCGCATCGCATACCGCCTGAGATGCCGAACGTTCACCGCCATCGATGAGTACGGCATGGACGCCGTTAGCGTTTTCGGTGCGCAGCAGAAGGCTGCTCCCTTGACCGACATCCAACACCTGTACCTCGGCAATAACATTTTCAGCCAGTGCAGGAACAGATTCCTGCGTGGGCTTATATTCGGTTGTGTACCACGAAACAGCGCTGATAATGGCGATGATAAGAATTGTCAGCGGAGAGACACGTCGCTGGCGGCGCTGCTTTCGAGCCCTCGTTCGCTTCATCGTCTCCCTCCCGCTTTTGTGCTGGCGGGTCGCTGCGGGGATTTGCCACCTCGGTTGCCCCGTTTCTGATGCCCAACCTGCTGCGCTAGCCGCTTTTCAGTTAGCTTTTGCTGGTATTGCCGGTCAGGAGCGACTAGGCAGTCCGGTCCGGTGCCAATAAGGTCGGTCCGGTGGATTTCCTCAAGCGCCTCAATAACAGTCCTACGATTTTCAGGCTTAAAATATTGCAGCAACGCACGCTGGCGCTGTTTTTCGCGCTCAGTTTTAGGCACATAAATTTCCTTGCCGGTCAGCGGGTCAACGCCGGTGTAAAACATACAGGTGGAAATGGTGCCCGGTGTGGGGTAAAAATCTTGAACCTGTTCAGGATGCATGTGGTTCTTCTTTAAAAACAGTGAAAGAGCCACCGCGTCACGGATGGTACTGCCGGGATGGGAGCTCATGAGATAGGGCACGAGGTATTGCTCCTTGCCTGCCTGCTTAGTGCACTGATAAAACTTTTTGACAAATCGTTCGTAGACCTCAATATGCGGCTTGCCCATGGCATCGAGAACCGCATCGCTACAATGCTCGGGTGCGACCTTCAGCTGACCGCTGACGTGGTTCGCAACCAGTTCTTTTAAAAATGTATCGTCTTTGTCGAGCATGATATAGTCAAAGCGAAGCCCTGAGCGCACAAACACCTTTTTAATGCCCTTAATCGCCCGAAGGCGGCGCAGCAGTTCGAGATATTCGCTGTGATCGACCTTTATAGCGGGACAGGCGGGGTTACCCAGACATTTTTTGTCCTTACACAACCCCTTTGTCTCCTGCTTTTTGCAGGACGGATAGCGAAAGTTCGCGGTGGGTCCACCAACATCATGGATATAACCCTTAAAACGCGGATTCTCAACAAAGCTTTCGGCCTCTTTAAGTACCGAATCGATGCTGCGCGACACAATTTGCCGCCCCTGATGTACGGCGATGGAGCAGAAATTACAGTGACCGTAGCAGCCGCGGTTATGCATGATTGAAAATTCGACTTCTTCAATTGCTTTTACGCCGCCGAGTGCCTCGTAGCTAGGATGATATGCCCTGGTAAACGGCATCGTGAATACGGCGTCCAGTTCCTCTCGCGTCAAGAGCGGCATCGGTGGATTTTGCAGGACATAGCGGTCGCCATGCTTTTGTAGCACCGGGCGGCCGGTCACAGCATCCTGTTCATCCAGCCAAAGCTTAAAAGCGCGCACATAGGCGGCTTTATCGCTCGCCACCTTTTCGTACGAAGGGCAGCTCACTGTACCATTAGGAATGAGCTCGGGTGTGATGTAGCAGACGGTACCGCGGATGTCGTTGAGCGCCGAGATTGGCTCCCCCGCAGCTAGTCTTGCGGCGATTATTTCGGTTTGATGCTCGCCCATGCCGTAGGAGACCATATCTGCGCCCGAATCAACAAGAATCGAGGGCATAACACGATCTGCCCAGTAGTCATAATGTGCAAAACGGCGCAGAGAAGCCTCTATTCCCCCAAGAATTACCGGACAGTCAGGGTAGGCTGCCTTGGCCGCGCGTGAATAGACCGTTGCGGCACGATCAGGCCGGCTATTTTGTGCATTGGTTGGGGAATAGGCATCCTGTGTGCGGCGGCGCTTGGCCACTGTGTAGTTTGAGACCATCGAGTCGATGTTGCCCGCCGTAATCATAAAAGCATATTTCGGCCTGCCAAAACGCTTGAAGGCATCGGGGTCACTCAAATCAGGCTGAGATAAAATCACGACCCGATAACCCAGCCGCTCAAGCAGACGGGAGATTATTGCGATACCAAAGCTGGGGTGGTCGACGTAAGCGTCTCCGGTGACGCAGACAAAATCCGCCTGTTGCCACCCACACGCGTGCATCTCTTCAGCTGTAATAGGGAGAAAACGATTCATGTAATCCTCTTTTATTCGCCGGTTTTAGCCATCCGGTTTAATTTCATTTCGATCCAGCGTTCTTTTGAGATAAGTACTGCACGGGGTTTAGAGCCTTCGTAAGGGCCGATGATACCCCGGCTCTCCATCTCGTCGATGATACGGGCCGCACGCGCATAGCCCAATTTTAGTTTGCGCTGCAAAAGGGAAGTGGAGGCCATGCCCGCTTCGATAACACATTCAATTGCGGGGGCGAGCATTTCATCTTCGTCACCGCCGACATCAGAGGATGTGCCGGATGCATTGCCTTTTCCGACGGGGGTGTGTTTGTCTATTTCTTCTAGAACCTGGTTGTCATACTGCGGGGTGATCGCGCTGTTAATATAGGTTACGACACGCTCAATCTCCTCGTCCGAGACAAAACAGCCCTGAACACGGGTGGGTTTTGATGAACCGACCGGTGAGAACAGCATATCGCCCATGCCCAAGAGCTTTTCTGCGCCGCCCATGTCGAGGATGGTACGCGAGTCAATCTGCGAGGATACCGCAAATGCGATTCGCGAGGGGATGTTTGCCTTAATGACGCCGGTAATAACGTCAACGGACGGGCGCTGAGTTGCAATGATCAGGTGCATGCCGGCGGCGCGTGCCATCTGCGCCAAACGGCAGATCGAATCTTCCACCTCGGATGGGGCGGCCATCATCAGATCGGCAAGCTCGTCCACCACGATGATATAATGCGGTAACTTTGAGAGCTTGGGCGGTGCGGGCTCATTTTCTGCCGGAGGAGTCGGATTTACTGCTGCATTTTCGACAAGGCGGTTAAACGACTCAATATCACGCACATTGTGTGCCGCGAACATCTTATAGCGGTTAAGCATTTCGGCGACGGCCCAGCCAAGCGCACCCGCAGCCTTTTTGGGGTCGGTGACGACCGGGATAACCAGATGTGGCAGGCCATTATAAACGCCCAGCTCGACAACCTTAGGGTCGATTAATAGAAGCTTAACTTCGTCGGGCTTGGCCTTAAACAAAATGCTCATAATAATGGAGTTTATGCAGACCGACTTTCCGGAACCGGTCGCACCTGCAATGAGCAGGTGTGGCATTTTGGCGATGTTCGTCATGACCAGACTTCCGGAAATATCACGCCCGAGCGCGACCGTGACCTTGCTCTTTGCATCAGCGAATTCGGGAGAATCAACAACCTCGCGCAGAGTCACCGGCGTGACCTTGCGGTTTGGAACCTCAATGCCTACCGCGGCTTTATTCGGGATAGGTGCTTCGATACGCACACCTGCCGAAGCAAGATTTAGTGCAATATCGTCGGCCAGATTGGTAATTTTAGAGATCTTAACGCCAGCAGAGGGTTGAAGCTCATAACGAGTGACAGCAGGACCGCGCGAGATGTCTATGATGCGGGTCTGCACTCCGAAGGATTGTAGTGTATCCACAAGCCGCTGTGCATTCTGGCGTAGCTCGTCAGCGGTAATTTCACCAGCGGCAGCCAAAGCGGGTTCACGCAGTAACGTAAGTGGTGGCAGTAAATATACGGGCGGTTCAACCGGCTCAGGCGGTGGCGGGGGCGGTTCAGGGGCAGTGGTTTGTTCAGCACTTTGCGCTTTGTGCGCCTGCACCTGTGCGACACGATTGATAATATCCTCGATAAAAAGCTGCTGACCCTCCTCGTCGGGAACCACGGGGGCAATGCCGTCGCCATTCGGCGTGACAGGATGTTCCTCCGATATCGGCAGGTCGGCGGTTGCGGTGTCTAAAAGCTTTTGCTTGGCAAGCAATACTTCGGGTGAGACACCCTCCTCGGCAACGGGCTTTTTGCGTCGTCTTGGCACGGGGGCGGGGTCATCCAGCGAAATGTCGATGACGGGCTTTTCAGATGTCGTACCATTTCCGACGAGTTGCGGTACCGGCATGGCGTTAACCAGCTCATGATAGCCGTTAGAGAGCTTTTCCATTGGCTTTTTAGCTGAACGAAAAACGCCCGCTATTGTGGATTTTGTTATAATCATCGTCAGGAGAAACAGCAGCAGCGACACAGCAATTCGGTCGCCGGGGGCGCCGAGCTGCATAAGCGGTAAGCCAAACAGAGCCGAAATAATGCCTCCGCCATGCAGCGCCTGACCGTTGGCATAAAGCTGGCGGACAACAGCTCCCACCGTCTGGCCTTCCGGCTTCCCAGCGAGAAAAATCTGAAAAGCAGCCGAAATCAGGCAAAGCAGTACGCCGGTCAGCGTCGAGCGAATCGGCAGATCATCCGAAAGCTTATCAAAGGAGGACATAACCGATATGTAAACGAATATCGGGCCGATGAAGAAGGCCGACCAGCCGAACAGGCCCAGCAGAACGCTGTGCGCTAACAACCAGCCCTCACTGCCGCGCACGAACGACAAGAACACAAACAGTAGGCCAAGGGTGAACAACACAACAGCAAGCAGCTGATTTTGAGCATGCAGCTGCGCTTTTGTTTTGCGTGGGGGTTTCTTTTTGCGTTTGGCAGCCAAGGCGGCAACCTCCTTGAATTTTATTTTAAAATCATTTTAGCAGGGCAATCATGGCGTTTTGCAGGGCGTGGTTTGAAATAGCATCATAAATTCCAGCACCAAGTACAAAGATGCCCAGCACGAGCGTATAATACCCAAACCAACGCAGCTTGTGCGAGGCAACCAGCCAGCGTACCATGCCGATGGCCAATAGGCCGAACACAGCAGAAAAAAGCAGGCCGATTATAATCACCGAAGCGGGGAGATTCAGCCCCCCGCTGGTGATTTCCTTTGCGTCGAGCAGCAGCGCCGCACAGACGGCCGGTATGCCCATAATAAAAGAAAAATTAACGGCAAAGCTACGTTCAAGCCCAAGCATCATGCCGGCAGAAAGAGTAGAGCCGGAGCGAGAGATACCGGGCAGCGGAGCAAAGGCTTGAACAAAGCCAATGGCGGTTGCAGCACGGTAGCTCATGCCACGGGCAGTTGTGCGACCGGTGCAGTTATCGGCCATTAAAAGCATGGCGGACGTTACTAGAAAGCAAACACCTTCGACAAGAATATTGTTATCCTCAGCAACACCGCGCAAAAGGTCTTTAAGCAACAACGTGATAAATAGCGGCAGCAGCGATACCACCAGAAGATAGATCATCTTGCGCTGCGGGTTTACCTTCTTAAAAGACAGCTTACGATGGAAAAGATCACCGACCATGCTGAAGAACTCCACAATCAGTTCCTTTATGGTCCCCCAAAAAGCCACAAACACCGCAACAAGGGTGCCGAAATGTAGCACGAGCGAAAAAAGCGCCCCGCTTTCTCCGCTCTGACCGGTGAAATACTGGTACAATGCAAGATGTCCCGAACTGGAAACGGGCAGGAACTCGGTCAAGCCCTGAATAATCCCCTGGATAATCGCTTCTGTCATTGTCAAAATGAACGCCTCCGATAAATTTAATGTCACAAATAAAGTGTAGGGAAAAAGGAGGGTTGTTGCAGTCATAATCCGTCGAGCGGGGAATATTTACCGGCTATTTTTCCGGTGGAGAATCCTGCTGCTCTTCAATGAGGGTATACAGGCATTCAATTGCATCGCTCAAGCCGCCAAGCTCGTCAATCAGGCCCTCTGCCACGGCGGAATCGCCATCTAAGGCAGTGCCCATATCCATGACCAGCTCACCAGTATTCATCAGGTATTTACGAAAGCTCTCCTCGGACATATGAGAATTTTTAACAACAAAATCAATGATACGGTCCTGCATACGCTGAAAATAAAAAAGCGTCTGCGGAACACCTAGTACCATGCCATTCATACGCACAGGATGGATGGTCATGGTGGCGCTGGGCACAATAAACGAGCGCTTGGCGCTGCAAGCCAGCGGTACGCCGATAGAATGGCCGCCGCCCAGCACCAGTGAAACAGTAGGTTTCTTCATGCCGGAAATGAGCTCGGCCAGCGCCAGGCCCGCTTCAACGTCTCCGCCCACGGTGTTCAGGATGATGAGCAAACCTTCGATGCGCGGGTCTTGCTCAACTGCGACAAGCTGTGGAATAACGTGCTCATACTTGGTGGTTTTAGTTTGAGGTGCGGCATCATAATGCCCCTCTATCTGCCCAATGATGGTCAGACAGTGGATGGCGTGCTTGCCACTCATAGGTGTTATCGAGCCGGTCTGCTCAATATGCTCGGCTTGTTTATCCTGAGCTTCGTCCATCTGGCGCTGTTCGTTTTCATTTTCGGCGGGCGCCTGATTTTTGGAATGTGCTTTATCTGGCATTTGGCATCCTCCCATCAAAATGTGGATGCCTTCATCTTTTCCGTAAATGCATAAGGATATTCAATGGCGGGTTACGCAGCGGCTGAATCATGCTGCGAAAAACAGAAATAATGCCTTTTTAGAATAAACTAACGCGTTATAGCGGCGAGCCGTTAGATATCTCAGTATAATAGTTGCTTTGCGGTTATTATACCATAAAATAGAACCATTTTAACAACAACACCTAAAAAATCCGCCCACCTTACCCGATTAAAAATGCAGATGCCCTTTAGGCACCTGCATTTGAGAATCAATAGCCAAGCTTTAAGTCGAGGGTTTCATCGTCAAGCACCCACTGATCATACACCCGTACTACCCGGAAATCTTCCTTGCTGTCCCGGATGACCACCGCCGCAATGCCAGCGTTGATAATCATACGTTTGCACATGGCGCAGGAATTCGCGTTTTCGACATATTTATCCGTTCCAGCCTCTTTGCCGACAAGATAAAGTGTGGCGTCGAGCATATCGGAACGAGCAGCATGGATTATTGCGTTGGCTTCAGCATGTACCGAACGGCACAATTCATAGCGTTCACCGCGCGGTACGTTGAGCTTTTCACGCGCGCAGTAGCCTAAATCAGAGCAGTTTTCGCGCCCTCGTGGTGCGCCAACATAGCCGGTGGAGATAATCTGATCGTTTTTGACAATAATCGCGCCAAAGAGCCGGCGCAGACAGGTACCGCGTTCAGCAACCGTCTCTGCTATGTCTAGGTAATAATTTATTTTATCGCGTCTGGTCATGCGCTTAACCTCCAAAGCACGTTTTTTATATCATAAGATAAAAGTCATCAAGTTTCAAGCGTTTAGATGACTTTTAGTCGATATATGGCAATACACGACTGTTGTATGTTATACTAGTAAAGAGAATTTTTAAAAATTAAAGGAGGGCTTGGCTTGGCGCTGACCGATAGGGCTTATCTGCGCAGCCTGCTTGAGCGTTACGGCTTTACATTTTCTAAAGCCATGGGACAAAACTTTTTAATAAACCCCTCTGTGTGCCCCCGTATGGCGGAGCAGGGCGGGGCGGCTTTGGGTTGTGGTGTGCTGGAAATAGGTCCAGGGGTGGGCGTGCTGACGGCTGAGCTGGCACGGCGTGCTGACAAGGTGGTTTGCATCGAGCTAGATAACCGCTTAAAACCGATTTTAGCCGAGACACTGGCCGAGTTTAATAATGTTGAGATCATTATGGGCGATGTAATGGAGGTAGATCTTGAAAACATTCTTGCTGAACACTTTGGGAGCATGCCGGTCAGCGTGTGTGCCAACCTGCCCTATTACATCACCACACCGATTCTTATGAGGCTCTTAGAGGCGAGGCTACCGGTGGAATCCATTACCGTCATGGTACAGAAAGAGGCGGCAGTACGCCTTTGCGCTGCCCCTGGCATGCGCGAGTGTGGCGCTATTTCAGCTGCCATCGCCTATTACAGTGAGCCTAAGCAGCTTTTTGCAGTTTCGGCGGGTTCATTTATGCCGGCACCAAACGTTGATTCGGCTGTGATTCGCCTAGATATTAGAAAGACACCACCGGTACAACCCAAGGATGAGGCATTTTTGTTCACCGTAGTGCGCGGCGCCTTTTCTCAACGTCGCAAGACGGTTTGTAATGCGCTCAGTTCAGCGTTAAATCTGCCAAAAGCGACTGTGACTGAGTGTTTAGCGCAGTGTGCGCTCGATTCCAATATTCGGGCCGAACGGCTGACGTTGCCCCAGCTGGCTGCACTTTCAGATACGCTACTGTCACAAATAACGCCGTAAAAAACAGGGGAGCCAATTCGGCTTCCCTGTTGCATTTGCACTGAAAAATGATCAGTCGCTTTTTTTCATGTCATTAATCATATAGCACAGCGCCATAAGACCGTCCACTAGATGAGCATTTTCAACAATTGCTTCAGGGTGGGCAACCTTGATATCGAAATGCGTAAAGTTCCAGAAAGAGGTGATGCCACAGGCGATTAAACGGTCCGCCATGCTTTGAGCTGCATCACTGGGCACGCAGAGTATTGCAATATCGACTGTGTTTTCCTTGCAAAACTGCTCAAGCTCATCCACACTGTGTACAGCTAAACCCCTGATCTTTCGGCCCGAAGCGATCAACTCGGGGTCCTTGTCGAACAGACCGCACAGGTGAAAACCGGCGCTGTCAAAATCTATGTTTGTGGCAAAAGCGCGCCCCAGATTTCCAACACCTATCAGGATGGCCTGAAAATTCTGGTCAAGGCCCAGAATCTTGCGTATCTCAGAATGAAGCAGCGCAACGTTATACCCGTACCCCTGTTGTCCAAAACCACCAAAGCAGTTGAGATCCTGACGGATCTGAGATGCGGTAAGGCTCATCAAGTCTGCAAGCTCTTTTGAGGAAATGCGAGAAACACCTTTATCAAGCAATTCTCCCAAAAAACGGTAATAACGAGGTAGCCGTCTTATAACGGCACTGGAAACATATTGACTTCGCGGCAAGGGCAAACACCTCCCGAAAAAGATTACCGCAATATATAGAATGATTGTATACCAACAAAGACGTCTAGTCAAGGATTTAACATCCATAAATGACAGAAGTTATGCCATAAGGAAAATTGCGCTTCACAAATTGAAATTAAGAAAGTAAAATTATTAATTATTTAAGCTAAACTTTACAGAAAATAAAGAATTAATGAAAAAAATATGCTATAGTATAATCATAGGAGGTGGGGCAGTGTCAATAATCGATGTGCAGGAGCGCATTACAGGCCCTCGTGCAAAAACGGTGGTCTGCGTGACCGACCAGCGGCAGTGTGACCGCATTATACGCGCGGGTAAAACGCTGGCGAACCTGTCAGGCACTGAGCTTTCAGTCATCAATGTTGTGCGTTCCGAGGCAGCTCAGGACCCCGAATCTATGGAATATCTTTTCTCAGTTTCTAAAGAAAATGGCGCAGAAATGGCATTGTTATATGCCAACGATGTTGCGAAGGCGATAATACACTATGTCAAAGACAACAAAGTTTCTTATCTGCTGACCGGCATACCACAGGAGGGTGATTCAGTGACAACCCGAATCTGGAGCAAGTTTACCCATGTGACATTTTTTGTGGTTGAAAAGGATGGTAGACTCTGTGAAGTGGGACATCCGGTACGTGCGGCGAGGGCTTTGTGCGAGGCGCGTGTATAAATAAAAAATGTATATAGAAAACGGCGAGTTATGTAAAGGATTGAAA
>JAEWNU010000077.1 GCA_023456995.1 Bacillota bacterium | reverse complement strand
CGTCGAGGGCGCTTACCACGAGATTTTGCACCGCCTGATGGGCGAGTAATTATATCCAAACAGTCGAAAGGCGGTAACGGAATGTTTGATTCTATCCATGAGGAATGCGGCGTGTTCGGCATCCGCGCGCCAAAGCGCAGTAATGTGGCGGAAAGCGCTTATTATGCGCTCTATGCCTTGCAGCACCGCGGGCAGGAGAGCTGCGGAATCGCGGTAAATACGAATGGCGTGATTAAATGCCACCGAGACCTCGGTCTTGTGCCAGAGGTTTTTACCGAGCGCGTACTTGCTGAATTGGGTACCGGCACAATGGCGGTCGGCCATACCCGCTATTCTACCACCGGAACAGCCTCACGCGTCAACGCGCAGCCGCTGGTGGTGCGGCATGTCAAAGGCTCGATGGCCATTGCCCACAACGGCAACATTTCAAATGCGTTTCAGATCAAGCAGGAGCTTGAAATGACCGGCGCAATATTCCATTCCACCAACGATTCTGAGGTCATTTCCTACGTCATCACATCGGCGCGCTTGATTGAGCCTTCGATAGAAAAGGCCATCGAGAAGGCGATGTACCGCCTTGAGGGCGCTTATTCCATGGTGGTCATGTCCCCACGAAAGTTGATTGCCGTGCGCGACCCGCATGGTTTCCGCCCACTGTGCATCGGCCAGACCGAAGATGGTTCAATAATTTTCACAAGTGAGACTTGTGCCTTAAATACGCTCAATGCCACATGGCTGCGCGACGTCGAACCTGGCGAAATTGTCGTTGCGGATGACGATGGTCTGCGCTCCATTAAAACGCACTGCGGTCAGAATACCGGCCTGTGTGTATTTGAGCTGGTTTATTTTGCCCGTCCCGATTCTGTTATTGACGGCGCCTCGGTGCATGCAGCGCGCTTAAAAGCAGGCGAATTCCTCTGGAAGGAGCACCCTGTAGAGGCTGACGTTGTCATCGGCGTGCCTGATTCGGGACTGGATGCTGCGCTCGGCTTTTCTAAAGCGTCCGGCATTCCTTATGGCGTCGGGTTTATCAAAAACCGATATATCGGTCGAACATTTATCCAGCCGAGTCAGGGGCAGCGCCAAGATTCTGTGCGCATAAAGCTTAACGTGCTGCGCGAGACGGTGGCGGGTAAGCGTGTTGTTATGATCGACGATTCAATTGTGCGCGGAACCACTTGCGCAAACATTGTCAATTTGCTGCGCCATGCCGGAGCCAAAGAAGTGCATATGCGCGTATCATGTCCGCCCTTCAGGCATCCCTGTTTCTTTGGTACCGATATTGACAGCACCGAAAACCTAATCGCCTGTCAGATGACAACTCCCGAAATTGCTGAGAAAATCGGCGTCGATTCACTGGGGTATCTGAGCATTGAGGGTGTGAAAAGCATTGCAAAGCCGAAGTTTGGGCATTTTTGCGTAGGCTGCTTCACCGGTCAATATCCCATAGCGGTTCCGGAATGTGAGGTCTACGACAAATTCCAGTTCGAGCTGCCAAACCAAGAAACAGACTGACTTTTTATGTAAGGGAGAGGTTCTGAGATGCAAAACAGCTTTTCCGAAAGCTACCGCGCTGCGGGCGTGGATGTGACCGCTGGCTACAAGGCGGTCGAGCTGATGAAAAAACATGTAGCGCGCACCCGCACCCCCGCTGTTTTAGATACGATAGGCGGTTTTGGTGGGATGTTGATGCCGGATCTGACCGGTATTTCTCGCCCTGTGCTGGTCTCCGGCACCGATGGCGTGGGCACCAAGCTGAAACTTGCTTTTCTGATGGATAAGCACAACACGGTAGGCATCGACTGCGTGGCCATGTGTGTTAACGACATTGTCTGCTGCGGTGCCAAGCCGCTGCTGTTCTTAGACTATATTGCGTTGGGAAAGAATACGCCTGAGCGTGTGGCGGAGATTGTCTCCGGCGTGGCAGAGGGCTGTGTGCAGTCCGGCTGTGCATTAGTCGGCGGTGAGACAGCCGAAATGCCCGGATTTTATGCTGAAGATGAATACGATCTCGCGGGATTCTCTGTTGGCGTCGTTGACCAGAATAAGATTCTCGCGCCTGACAGTTGCCGTAAGGGTGACGTTCTGATTGCACTTGCGTCCTCGGGTGTACATTCCAATGGTTTTTCGCTGGTGCGTAAGGTGTTCGATGTGGAACACACCGACCTTGGAAGACACTATGATGAACTGGGTGCTACGCTTGGTGAAACGCTGCTGACACCCACTAAGCTGTATGTTAAACCCGCGATTGCAGCAATTGAAGCAGGCGGCGTGCGTTCAATTGCGCACATCACCGGCGGCGGTTTTTATGAGAACATTCCGCGCGCCCTGCCCGAAGGACTTTGTGCCAGAATTGAGCGCAAGGCTGTCCATGTCCTGCCGATTTTTGATTTGATTGCCAAGACTGGTAATATCCCGGAGCGCGATATGTTCAACACCTTTAACATGGGCGTTGGCATGTTGATGGTTGCCGACAAGACCAAGGCGGCGGGTATTCTCTCTGCGCTTAAAGCTACAGGTGAGGACGCTTATATCATCGGCGAACTGACCGAAGGCGAAAAGGGAGTCGAGTTGTGGTAAAGATAGCCGTGCTGGTCTCCGGCGGCGGAACTAATCTTCAGGCATTGATTGATGCCGAACAACGCGGTGAGCTTGGCTACGGAAAACTGACATTGTGCATATCCTCAAATGATAAGGCTTATGCCTTGACGCGTGCTCAAAACCATCACATGAAAACCGCCGTAGTATCTAAAAAAGCCTATGAAAGTTTTGATGACTATGCACAGGCATTGCTGAATGTTTTGCGCGCTGAGGATATTGAACTGATTATTTTGGCAGGTTTTCTTACTATCCTGCCGACTGCGGTTATTGCGCAGTACCGTGACCGCATCATCAATGTACACCCGTCATTGATTCCATCGTTTTGCGGCGAAGGCTTTTATGGGTTGAAAGTACATGAGGCGGCGCTTGCCTACGGTGTCAAGGTGACGGGTGCGACGGTACACATGGTCAGCGAGGTGGTGGATGGCGGTAGAATCCTGCTGCAAAAGACGGTTGACGTTTTAGAGAACGACACGCCTGAGATCCTGCAAAAACGTGTGATGCAGCAGGCAGAATGGCAACTTTTACCCAAGGCCGCCGCCATGCTGTGCAATGATATTGCGCGAGAAAAGGAAAGGGAAAACTGATGCAACTGCTCGAACTCTCAAATATTCTAAAAGAAAATACCTATCCCGGACGGGGCATCGTCATTGGCAGAAGCGAGGATGGCAAACGCGCTGTAATTGCTTACTTCATTATGGGCCGCAGCGAGAACAGCCGCAACCGCGTTTTTACCGAGCGGGATGGCGGCATTATTACCGAGGCATACGATCCTTCCAAAATCGTAGACCCGTCGCTGATCATCTATGCACCGGTTCGGGTACTCGCTAACACGACTATCGTAACCAACGGCGATCAGACTGATACGGTATACAATTTTATTATGGCTGGCAAATCATTTGAAGAAGCGCTGCATACGCGCACTTTTGAGCCGGATGCGCCGAATTTTACGC
>JAEWNU010000076.1 GCA_023456995.1 Bacillota bacterium | reverse complement strand
CCACTACCCCGTCTGCGTTTGCCCGCGTTAAGGGCTGCTTTTTCCCCGAAGTGGAACAGCGGTAATTAAGCCGTCTTCGTGCATTGCATGAGGACGGCTTTTTGATACAATAATCTTTAGGAATGCCCCGATCTGTTTTATCGGCGCGTCCTCAACAAAAGGAGTGGTTTCTTTGAAAATTTTTAATACTCTGACACGGCAGAAGGAAGAATTTGTGCCGCTGGAACCGGGCAAGGTGAAAATATATGCCTGCGGCCCCACCGTTTATAATTTCATCCACATTGGCAACGCGCGCCCCATCTGCGTGTTCGACACGCTGCGCCGCTATTTTGAGTACCGCGGCTATGAGGTGAAATTTGTTCAGAACTTCACCGACATCGACGACAAACTCATCAACCGCGCCAACGAAGAGGGCACGACCGTTCCAGACATCGCCGCCACCTATATTAAGGAATACATGACCGATGCCGCGGGTCTGGGCATTCGTCCTGCGACGGTGCATCCCAAGGCGACCGAGACGATGGATGAGATCATCAACGTCATCAAAACGCTGGAAGAAAAGGGTTACGCCTATGCCTCGCAGGGCAGCGTGTATTTCCGCAGCCGCAAGTTTGGTGAATATGGCAAACTCTCGCACATGCCGATTGAGGATCTTGAATCCGGCAGCCGCGTTGATGTTTCCGAGCATAAGGAAGATCCGCTGGATTTCGCCCTCTGGAAGGCCGCCAAGCCCGGCGAGCCGTTCTGGGAATCCCCATGGGGTAACGGACGCCCCGGCTGGCACATTGAGTGCACCGCAATGATCAGAAAGCACCTCGGCGAGACTATTGATATCCACTGCGGCGGCAGCGACCTTGTTTTCCCCCACCACGAGAATGAAATTGCACAGGGCGAATGCTGCTCCGGCCATGAATACGCTCGCTACTGGATGCACAACGGCTTTATCAACGTTGACAACCGAAAGATGAGCAAGAGCCTTGGCAACTTCTTCACCACCCGCGACGTCGCTGAGAAATTTGGTTATGAGCCGATTAAATTCCTGATGCTTCAGGCGCATTACCGCACCCCCATCAATTACAGCTACGACATTATCGAACAGTGCCGTGCAGCGCTCGACCGTCTATACACCTGCCGCGACCACCTCGATTTTGCCGCAACCCACGCTGTCTCCGCCCCTGTCGAGGGTGAAGAGGCTTTCCGCCAGACGGTGGATGCGCGCCGCCAGGCCTTCATAGACGCAATGGACGACGACCTGAACACCGCCGACGCCATCGCCGCACTGTTTGAAATGGTTCGTGACTGCAACAGCTTCTTCGCCGAGCCCAAGTCGGCTGAAACGGTTGCCTATGCCACCGCCTGCTTCGACGAATTGACCAACGTGCTGGGGCTTTTATATAACCGCACGACGCATAGCCTCGACGCTGAGGTTGAGGCGTTGATTGAAAAACGTCAGGCCGCCAGAAAAGCAAAGGACTTTAAAACCGCCGACGCTATCCGCGACGAATTAAAGGCCAAAGGCATTGTTTTAGAGGATACCCCGCAGGGCATTAAGTGGCACAAGGAATAAGTAAAAATTAAGCGTGTCGGGCTGCATGCTAAAGCCGTGCGGCCCGCATCAACCTAAAAGGAGGTTCTCCTATGGTTTGGGGAATTATCGGGGCACTGCCCGAGGAGGTCGCGCTGCTATGCGACGCGATGGATATAGAGAGCCAGGAGCAGCATTATGGCAGCACCTTTTACCGCGGCACGCTGGAAGGCCAGCAGGTGGCGGTTGTGTGTTGCAGCATCGGCAAGGTCAATGCGGCACTCTGTGCCTCGCTGATGGTTCGCGAGATGAAGGCTGACGCCGTCATCAACGTGGGCATCGCGGGCGCGGTAGATAAGCGCCTCAAGGTGCTGGATGTCGTGCTTTCGACCAACGCCGCGTTCCATGACGCCGAGCCGCTGATGAAAAACTATTATCCCTTCCGTCTGAATTTTGACGCCGATGAAAAACTGTTGGCACTGGCACAGAAGGCTTGTGGCGCGCTGGGTGAGTTTACATACTACAGCGGTTGCATCGCCACCGGTGACGTCTTTGTACAGGGCGGCCCGGTTAAGGATAAGATTGTGGAGCGTCTCTCGCCGCTGTGCGTCGAGATGGAAGGCGCCGCCATCGCCCACGCCGCTTTTGTTAACGACAAGCCCTTTTTGATTATCCGCACCATGTCCGACAGCGCTGACGATGAGGCTGCCATGACCTATGACACGTTCAAGGATCGCGCCGCCGAGCAGTCGGCCCATATCGTGCGGCAGATGCTTAAATTTGCACAGTAATTTATGTTCGTATGGCTGGCCGGTAGAATCCTCCGGCCAGTTTCATCGCTTTTGATCTTATGCTATGATAATTTTATTAAAAATTTGCGCGTCTTTTAAGGTTCTTATGTCTTCAAAGTAAATTCTTGTTGACAAACCTGATGTTATTTGGTAGAATTAATGACGCTGTCAAACAGTATGCGGGTGTAGTTCAGTGGTAGAATTCCAGCCTTCCAAGCTGGCTATGTGGGTTCGATTCCCATCACCCGCTCCATTCTTCTCTATGTGCGCCAGTAGCTCAGCTGGATAGAGCAACTGCCTTCTAAGCAGTAGGCCAGGGGTTCGAGTCCCTTCTGGCGCACCAATAAGCTGTTTTAGCGCCCTTTGTGGCGGTACACAAGCTTTTGTTCTTTTCTACATGGTGGGTATAGCTCAGTTGGTTAGAGCGCCAGGTTGTGGCCCTGGAGGCCGTCGGTTCGAGCCCGATTATCCACCCCACCGATATGAAAAAAAGGCTTAACGCCTTTTTTTCATATTTACTCTTATTGGGCTGTAGCCAAGCGGTAAGGCACCAGACTTTGACTCTGGCATTCCGATGGTCCGAATCCATCCAGCCCAACCAAATAAAAATGCCGGTCGAAAGACCGGCGTTTTTATTTACTGCCGCTAGCGGGCGGGTTATCCGCTTGCTTTGCTCGCTCAACGTGCGGTAGGAATTTTGACGGTTTCCCATGCACGCTTGTTCCTTCCAAGGGCAGATTTGCGGCATCTTTATCACCTAACTTTCCATCATAAGCTTCGAGAATGGTTTAAAATGCTGTTTTTGAAGCTTATCTTTTTGTCCGTAAATTTAAGTGAACTATTATATTTCTATAAATTGAAACCTTATGGCATGTTGCTTCGTATTGATAGGTGCTTAGGTTTTCCGGAAGATCAAAGCAAGGAGGGATATTTTGAACGACAACACGACAACGGTCACAATGGGCCTTGATGAAGAACGGTGGTATTCCAGACTCATAGACCAGTACACGCCCTATGTAACAGCAATAATTAGCGGAATATCAAAAGGTGCTTTATCATCCAGTGACATCGAGGAAGTGGCTGCTGATGTTTTCTTCAAGATTTGGCTAAACCGAGATCATATTAGAAGTGACAGCATCAAGGCATTTATAGCACAGATCACTCGAAATGCCAGTATTGATATGCTCCGCAAAATGAAGAAGGAGTTTGTCTCATATGATGACGACATTCTTCAGGTCACCTGTAATGAGTATCCGGACGAGTTAGCCATTGTAAGAGATCAAAAGCAGATTATGGAGGAATCAGTCAAGGCATTTGGTGAGCCGGAACGAGAAATTTTTATTCGTTTTTATTATTTCGGAGAGCCCATAAAAACAATATCAAAAAGGCTTCAAATGAACGATTCCACTATAAAAACAAAATTGCATCGTTCACGAAACAAGCTAAAAGACATTATGCAGGAAAGGGGTTATCGCTGTGAATAAGGATATTCGCCAAACGAAAACATGGAAAATAACCGACATGGCTTCTCATATACCTGAAGATTTTATCCAGCGTGTAGAACCAGATGGCGATGAGCCCGTTCTCCCCTCATCAGAACGCATTAAACAGCTTGCGTTGCAAAAACGCAACGATCACTTGAATAGAAATGAGGAAAAGCGCGTGAAAAAAGTACATTTTAAGATTCTGCTTGTAGCAGCGATAATCTGCGCAATGAGTATTACAGCTTTTGCTGCTTTCGGTGGGTTAGATTACATCAAAATTATTTTTGGTCATAGCGCAGAATCCATTCAGAACGAAATTGTGACGCCCAACGTAACAGCCAGCGCGAATAATCGTGAAATGGCGCTGGAAGCCATGGTCACAGACGGCTATATCACCAACCTTATCGTGTCCATAACAGGTGATCAGCCTTCTCCCACAGACTTATTTACAATCTCTAGTAACGTAAACATCGCTTCTAAGGGTTGGTACGCGCTTGAGCAACCCTCAACATCAGAAAAGACCTTCTATGTTGTAGATCTGGTAAGCGAAGAACGCTTTGATACAGCCGACATTACACTTTCTCTTAATAAAAATGTCGCGCCCATTAACCTTTCTTTTAAAATAGATAATCAACTTTGTAATGCAGTCTTAAATTTCCCCGAAGGGTCAATGTATAAGCAAACTAAGTTGAAGCAACTCCAGATTTCTCCCATGGGCTTTATGCTAATAGGTCATGAGTCAAGCGTAAAAGGCGGTCTGCCTACAATGGGCATTGAATTAAAATTCTTAAACAAGAAAACGGAGAATCTTGAAGTAGAATTTGAAGAAAGCGATAGCACCGTTACAGGTGGCGGCTGCGCTATTATGGCCGACGATCCACAAACAGCACCTCTGGTTATTAAATTTCATGGCACGCGCAATCCCGAGGGCGAACTTGTCATTAGCGGGCAATTCTCACGCATAATCAATCCCTCTGAAATTGAGAAAGTTATAATTGATGGTGTTGCATACACCATTAATTAAGGCTGGCTATAAGCCCAACTAAACGCAAAATAAGCGCCGAAGCGGATTTGAGAAACCGTCTCGGCGCTTATTTCTATGTATCGGAATGCTACGGCTACAATTTACTAGTTCAACAAATTTTCCAGAGCGCTTTTAATGTTCTCAGTTTTTTCGGTAAATACTTTAAGCGAATCTTTCTGGTTGATGGATGCCGCATTGTTTTGATTGATAACTTTAAGGATATCCTCAAATCTTGCCGCAAAATTATCGTTTAATTCTGTAATTTTATTCGCATATTCGGACGTCTCATTGGACAGTTTTTTGATCTCGCTTGCCACAACCGAAAAGCTCCGCCCGTATACACCGGCACGCGCCGACTCAATCGCGGCATTGATGGAAATAAGATTCGTTTTTTTTGCGATATTATCAATTAGCATCAGGTTGTTTTTAACCTTTGTCAGGATTTCAACCACTTCATGCACAATGGATTGACCGGATTCATTTGCAGCGGCGATCATTTCCGCGCTAGCGTAGAGCGATTGAGAAGTCGCGGCCAGCTCGCCGATGCTATCGTTAACCTCTTCGTGCGTCTTTACAATGCTCTCACGGACCAGTGATTCCTCATAAACCAACTCTATCATCAGTTTAATCATATTGCTGTAAGGACGCACGTCAGGCGGATCACCCGTTATGCCTACCGTGGCGATTTTCTGCCCACGAACAACGATGGGAATATGAATACCATTGCGGACATCCTTGCCCTGGCGCAAATATTCTTCCTGCATTTCCGGCGTGATAACGGATTCATTCAAGCGTCCCGCCAAAATCGCTCTTGATATTTCATGAATATTGCCGACTCTTGATTTTATAGAGGCTGCATACACTTCGCCGCCGTCTCCACAGATGATAATGGGATGCGGTATGACCTGATGCACCTTGTCTAAAATTATTTGAGCGAGTTCCTTGGATATCATAATGAATCCTCCTTAAGCAAATACATAGTCAATGATCATTATAATACCATTTTTCGCTAAAATAAACATTATTTTTAAAATATCCGATCATAAAAGTGTTAAAATTATATAGTTATCTTTTGGCAGGAAGATACAATTCATTAGAGTGTGTAACGAAAATTTTAAATAATCATCAATACAGCCATAAAAATGATGTCATCCCGATGCCCATTATTATAATTTTGTTCTATTTACGGGCAAAACTCTACGGAACGTTTATTGAAAAAGCAGCGGCTTGAATGGTATATTGTTAAACGGAGGTGAAACGCATGGATTGCAGCAAAGTGGGCGGGCTTATTTTATCTTTAAGAAAAGAGAAGGGCCTGACTCAAAAGCAGATTGCAGACGCGATGAATATAAGCGATAAAACCATATCAAAGTGGGAGCGTGGTTTAGGCTGCCCCGACGTTTCGCTGCTCGGTGCGCTCTCAGAAATTCTAGGTGTAAACGTGGAGCGTATTCTTGCGGGCGATATTAGTGAAAACCCGACTGATGGAGGAAATATGAAACGATTAAAATTTTATGTTTGCCCCAACTGCGGCAGCATTGTGAATAGCACCGGCTCAGCCGAAATTTCGTGCTGTGGACGAAAGCTTGAGGTGCTGACGCCGCATCGCGCAGACAGTACACACGCCGCTAAGATTGAAATTATCGACAATCAGTACTTTGTAACTTTTAATCACGAAATGAGCAAGGAGCATTTCATCAGCTTCGTTGCCTATCTCGCCAGCAACCGGCTGACGATGGTCAGGCTTTATCCCGAACAGGATGCACAGTTAAATTTGCCGCTGGCTTTTGACGGAAAGCTTTATTTTTATTGCAATAAGCATGGTTTATTTATAAACAGCTAATTTTCTAATGGCACTTTTTGTATTTTTTTAAGCTGGAACTCAAAAATATTGCACAAAGTCTTGTTTGAAACATCCTTTTTTAAAAAATTCGGACCTGATTTTAAACCAGAGTCCGGATTTTTTTATTGCCCTTTTAGCTATCTAAAAATCAAAGAAGTCCGATTTAAGAAGGATTTTTGACTAAATATTTGCGTGCAGTTTTCCATTGATATAATATATGTTTTGGTTTTTGTGCATGTTGTTCAAGCAAAAACGTTTGCACTTATTTGAAAGCATAAAAAATACATTTTAATGTTTTAATTTTATTAATTTTTTATGTTTTATGGCTTTAATTGGTAAATAAGTCCTTGTAAAATTAATCCCTAGTAACAAACTAGATATTACATTTGCTTTTTATTGCCGCTTTTGTTAACCTGTAAATGCACTTGCAAGGCAAATCTAACAAGGAGGTAACTGCAATGTTTAATTGCTTCTCTTTCAGCGGCGGTTCTTTGGACTGTAGCGCTCTGTTGCAAATGCTTGGTCAGTGCCTGAATTGGGGTAACTAAGCGTTAGACCTTATGGCCGGTGCCAAAAGCGCCGGCCGCTTGCATACTGAACAACAGGAGGAATAATATATGAAGAAGCTTTCGATGTTTCTTTCCGCCGTAATGTGTGCAGCCATGCTGGCTGTAGGTGCAAATGCTGCTACTACTTATACCGTCGTTAGAGGCGACACGATGTGGAAAATCGCCATGAAGTACCAGGTGGGTACCAGTGAGATTATTGCGGCAAACTCACAGATTAAAGACCCCAATATGATTTATCCGGGTCAGGCGCTCTCAATCCCAACCGTTTCAAACACCGTCACTGATTACGAGACCGAGGTTCTCAGACTGGTCAACATTGAACGTGCAAACAACGGCCTGAAACCTCTCACTATGAATTGGGAGCTTTCGAGAGTCGCACGCTATAAATCTCAGGATATGC
Organism: Bacillota bacterium; assembly: GCA_023456995.1. GTDB lineage: Bacteria > Bacillota > Clostridia > Oscillospirales > Ruminococcaceae > Yanshouia. Next base: position 3,657 of record JAEWNU010000076.1, on the reverse strand, counting down.
ATGACAAGGGCTATTTTTCTCATACCAGCCCGACTTATGGCTCTCCGTTTGACATGATGACCAAATTTGGCATTTCTTATCGTACCGCTGGCGAGAATATCGCTATGGGTTATAGAAAACCTCAGGCTGTTGTCACCGGCTGGATGAACTCCCCGGGGCACCGCGCCAATATTCTTAAGAGCTCCTTTACACAGATAGGCGTTGGCTATGTGGCCAGCGGCAATTACTGGACTCAGATGTTCATAGGATAAATTAATAAAAAGCGCTGCCGTAAAAGCTTTCGGCAGCGCTTTTTGTTTTGTAATCTTTCGCAAATTACTCCTTTATAATTACGAACTCATCCTTGAGCGCGTCGGGTACGGTGATGCCAAGCTGGTTGGCGGTAGCCATGTTGATCATCTTGGCATATTCCTTGACCTGTTCAACGTGATTTTCGGCGATAGTTTGGCCATTGAGGATGCGCGCAACCATCTGGGCAGTCTGCCGGCCGAGCACGGTGTAGTCGATGCCAACGGTTGCAAGTCCGCCGTCAGCGACCATGGAATCGGCGCCAACATAGACCGGAACGCCCGCATCATTTGCCACCTGCATGTAAATTGAAATAGCCGAGGCGATGGTATTGTCGTTCGGGGTGAAAAAGGCGTCCACTTTGCCCACCAGCGACTGCGTCGCCGACTGAAGCTCACCCACGCCGGTGATAGCGGCTTCTTTATAGGGGATTTTGTTTGCGTCGCAGTAGGCACGGGCGCGCTTAATGCCAGTCATGGAATTGACTTCGCTGGTTGTATAGACGAAGCCGAAGGTTTTTACTTTGGGGGTCAGTTCCTTGGCAAGCGCGAAAATTTCTTCAATGGCGATGGCATTTGAAACACCGGTGATGTTCCCGGTAGTCGCTTCAAACGAGGAGACCAGACCCGCTTCCACAGGGTTAGACACAGCTGAGAAAATGATAGGCAGCGTGTCGGTTGCGGCAGCGGCGGCCTGTGCGGTTCCGGTGGCAATCGGGACGAGAATATCCACGCCGCCTCCGATTAGCTCGTTCATGATGGTCGGCAGCATCGAGGGGTCGCCGTTAGCATTGCGGTACTCAATCTTGACCGAGTCGGTCAGCCCAAGCACGTCAAGCTCGTCGATGATCGTTTCGCGAATTTGATTCAGCGACGGATGATCCATCGGCTGAACGATGCCGATCACAACCTGTTTTGCCTCGTTGACCTGTTCCGAAGAAGCGGAGGAGTCGCTGGAGGGTGCAGAGGAGGCGGGCGCAGAACCACAGCCGGTCATAACGGCCATCATGGCGGCGAGTGCGAATGCAAGAATCTTTTTCATGGTATTACTCCTTTTAAAAAAACAGAGCGCTGCCTGTTGGTGCGCGCCACGGTGTTCATGCGAACTTTTCTCCGCAAAGCAAAAAATCCGCCCTTAAACCACTGTTTAAGGACAGATTATAAAATCTGCGGTGCCACCTTAATTGATCTGCAAAAGCAGACCCACTCACTTACAGAAATGCCAACACATTTCCAGCCGGTAACGTCGGCTTTGCGTCTTGGGTACTCGAGCACCTAAAAATGCCCTTTCACCTCGCCCTCAGCGGTCCATTTGCCATGCTGCTCTCCGCGGGGCTCTCAGCTCCCCCCACTCTCTGTAGGCGCTTCTCACGGTTTGATCTCCGCATCAAAGGTTTTGTGATATTTGATTGTTGTGATAATAGCACATTGCTTTTTATTTTGCAAGCCCCTTTTTAATTTTTTTAAATTTGGCGGTTTTTTAAATAATATGCTTCTTTTAAGGTAAATTTCATCCATCTTTATCGACAGCGCCTTGACGTGCCCGCCGCTTGCCGTTAAGATAGGTAGTGCTACATATCAGTTCGGGAGGACGAATAAGTGAAGGTACAGCTTGAAGAGATGTTGCTGGCACGCGAACGCCGGGCGGCCTTTCAGCAGGAATTGCTCTCAAAATACAACGCGCCGCTCATCTGCCTGACGATGAATATTGCGGGCGAAAACAAGCGCTTTGAAAGCGCCGACCGCCTGTTTAATGCGGGCGTGCGGCTAATAGATGAACAGCTGCACCGCCATAACGCAAAGGTTCTGTTTCGCACACTATTTGACTACAACACCGGGCTTGAGGGTTATTGGGCGGTGGATTTTTCGGACGTCACCATAAAAAAAATGATGGTTCAGATTGAGGATGCCTTTGATGCCGCGCGGCTTTTCGACATTGATGTGCTCAATACCGAGGGTGAAAAACTCTCGCGCAGTGATTTTGGCGCACCGCCCCGACGCTGTTTGATCTGCGACGATCAGGCCGCCGCCTGCGCACGCAGCCGCCGCCACGGGCTCGATGCCATTGAGCAGCGGACAAGGCAGCTTATCGTCGATTATCTTGATAATGAGACCGCCGACTATCTCGCCGGACTGGCGGTTAAAAGCCTGCTGTATGAAGTCTGTGTCACACCCAAGCCCGGCCTTGTTGACCGCGCCAATGCCGGTGCGCACCGAGACATGGATATCTTCACCTTTGTGGACAGCAGTACAGCGCTGACGCCGTATTTTAAAGCCTGCGCTTTCAAGGGCGCACGAAGCGGCGATCTTTCGCCCGAACAGCTCTTTGGGTCACTGCGCTACATCGGTCAGTGTGCCGAAAGCGATATGTTTGGCGCGACCAGCGGGGTGAACACCCACAAGGGCGCCATCTATTCGATGGGCATTCTCTGCGCCGCCGCGGGACGGCTTTGGGCGGAAGGAAACGTCACACCGGAGCGGCTCTGTTTGTTGTGCGCCGAGATGACTGGCGCGCAAACAGCCAGCGACTTAAAAAATATTGAATACACCGGCGCGCAGACAGCGGGCGAGCGCATCTATGCGCAATTTGGCATTGCGGGCATCCGCGGCGAGGTGGCGGCGGGCTTCCCCAGCGTGCGGGGCATCAGCCTGCCGGTGTTTAAAGCGCTGCTGGCCGAGGGGTATAGCCTCAACGATGCGGGCGCAATTGCGCTGATTCATCTGGCGGCGAAGGCAACCGATACCAACGTCATCTCCCGTGCGGGGGTTGCCCGGCAAAAGTCGCTACAGGAGGCGCTTTCCGCCCTGCTTGAAAAAACGCCCCGCCCTGATCTGGCAGTCCTCAGAACACTCGACGCCGATTTTATTGCCGAGAATATTAGCCCCGGTGGTTGCGCCGACCTTTTGGCGATTACTTTTATGCTGCATTTCCTCTGCGAATAGACCAGTTTTATATACTTAATGTTTATTTTATCATCAATAGTCTTTTTAGTTGAAAGCAAGCGCCCCCGGAATTGTTTCCGAGGGCGTTTTTTATTATTGCATTTTAATGATCGGACTTTAAACCCGCGCCGCACATCGGAATAATACTGTCCGGCGTTTTGCCGTAAAGCGTGCAATAATGCAGATAAGCCGCATAATTAGCGGCGGTGGTATGCTCGCAATAGATGCCCTTTTTAGCCAATGCGCTTCTTGCCTCAAGGATTTTATCCTCAGGGGCGAGAATTACCTTGCATTGGTGCTTTTTGATATAGCCCAGAATCTCCTCGCCGCGCATCGGAACGCCGATAGCGATGCCCTCTGCCAGCGTGGGAGAGACTGAAACCATCGCCGGTGCCGCCAGCCCCTGTTCTGCCGCCGATGCAAGGGG
>JAEWNU010000075.1 GCA_023456995.1 Bacillota bacterium | reverse complement strand
GGCAAAATTGAAGCCAAGGTCAATGATATGGCTATCGCTTCGGGCGAAATGGTTAACAGTAGGTTGTGCGGCCTCTCAAATGAGGACTTCATCGAAACGGTTGAAAACGCCATTAAAGCGCACACTGTATGGATGACCAATGTAAAAAAGATGGCACGCGAAATGTCGGTTATTCCGATTCAAACAGATGAGCATAAATGTGGGTTCGGCCATTTCTATTATGCGGTTAAGCCCTCCTCCGATAAGCTGACGGCGCTGTGGGAAAGTGTTGAAGTTCTGCATCACAATCTTCATAAAACGGGCGATATTATCATCAGTGCAATCAATGCGCAAAATTCACAACGCGCCATGACCAATGCAGCGGAGGCCGAAAAGCTTTCAAGCGCTATTATCGAAAAATTTATTGAAATGATTAAAATTGCTAAAGAAATGACTACTGCCAACGAGCTTGTCTTTTAATCGCGCGCACAAAGTATAATGGACGGAACCCTGCGCCATGCGCAATGTTATTGCCTGAAAAAACGAATGCTTAGGTGTTACATATCAAAGAAATATTTATAAAATTACCCTATATTTAATTTAATTTTTAAAGATAATAATGGTGAATATTCTGTATGGGTTATTTATATGACAATGTTCTCTTTATATTTACCAGTTACTATGGTATTATCTATCATGACAGATTTAGAATTCGTTTAAATCTGTTATGTCGACCTAATTAGATGGAGGGAACCTAAGTGAAAAAAATGTTCAAAAAATCTATTGGCGTCCTGCTCGCCGCTACAGTGCTTTTAAGCACTGCTGCTTGCGATACAGCGACAAAACCGACTGCGTCTAGCGGAGCGTCTCCTGCCTCCTCTGCGGCTTCTGCTTCCGGTGCGTTCAAGGCCGGTACTTATACTGCCGCTGCAAAGGGCATGGGTGGTGATGTAACTGTTGAGGTTGTTGTCACAGCAGATGAAATCACCGGTGTTAAGGTTGTTTCTCATAAAGAAACCCCCGGCATCAGCGATCTGCCCATCGAGCAGATTCCTGCAAAGATTATAGAGACCCAGAGCCTTGCAGTAGACACTGTTTCGGGTGCTACCATCACCAGCACGGCTTTGCTGACCGCTGTTACCGACTGCCTGACTCAGGCCGGTGCAGATGTGGAAGCGCTCAAGAACAAAAAGGTGGAAGTTAAAAAAGCCGAAGATGTTACCGCTGAGGCTGATGTGATTGTTATCGGTGCAGGTGGCGCGGGCCTTGCCGCTGCTGTAACCGCTAATCAGGCTGGTGCCTCTGTTATCGTACTTGAGAAGACGCCTAAAGTTGGTGGCAACACCATTATGGCGGGCGGTGCACTTAACGCTGTTGACGAAGGCAGCGAAACTGCGATTGCTAATAAAGACTCGGTTGAATTGCACTATAAGCAAACTTTTGAAGGCGGAGATAAGCAGGGCGATCCTGAGCTGGTTCGCAAACTGGTTACAAACGCCTGGGATGGCGTCGAGTGGCTGAAGGGACTCGGTATGGAATTTAAGCCCGGAACTTTCACGGTTCTTGGCGGCCTGTGGCCCAGAGCACACAAGCCTGTTGAACCTGTCGGTACTGGCTTCTTTAAAGCTTATAACACTTATATCGACAGTCATGACAACATTGAAATTATGTTTAACACCAAGGCGACCGACCTCATTACCGAAAACGGTAAAGTTACCGGCGTTGTCGCTGTAGGCGAGACCGGCAATAAGGTGACCCTTACCGCTAAGAAGGGCGTTGTGCTTGCCACTGGTGGTTTTGCTGCCAATGTTGAGATGAGGCAGAAATATAATAAAACCTGGGCAACCCTTGACGCTTCCATTAAGAGCACCAACCCGCCCAGCTCCACTGGCGACGGTATTGCCATGGCTACGGCCGTCAACGCTCAGCTGGTCCAGATGGAAAACATTCAGTTACTGCCCATGGGCGATCCCAATACTGGCAGCTTGAGTGGCAACATTGAAATGGGCGTTGAAAATCGTATTTTTGTTAACGATGAAGGTAAACGCTTTGTAGATGAAGGTGCGCGCCGCGACGTTATGACCAACGCGCTGTTTCAGCAGCCCAACGCGCATATGTGGGTTATTCTCGACAGTCACGACTATCCCACCGGCGATGAGAAGAACAACTTCAATGAGTCGATAAACGAACTGATTGCTGCTGGACGCGCTTTTAAGGGCGAAACTCTAGAAGAGCTGGCAGGCAAAATCGGTGTCGTCCCCGAAAACCTGGTGGCTGCAGTCACCGAGTTTAATACCCATGTGGACAGCAAAACCGCAGACAGCTTTGGTAGATCACTCTATGCCGATAAGATTGACAAGGGTCCCTTCTACGCAGGCGCGCGCGTTCCCACCGTCCACCACACCATGGGTGGCGTAAAGATCAACACAGAGGCACAGGTTATTGATTCCAACGGCAACATCATTCCCGGCCTCTATGCCGCGGGCGAAGTGACCGGCGGCATCCACGGTGCCAACCGTCTGGGCGGCAACGCACTGACTGATACTGTTGTTTTCGGCAGAATTGCCGGTACCAACGCCGCCGCAGCAAAATAAGCACTTCCATCTTAATTATTAAAGCGCGCTGTATCATATGGTACAGCGCGCTTTTTAGTCTGTCAGGAAATTGAAAAGAAGCTATATAAAATTTTTGGCCCCACGTAAATAGCCGACCTTTTCGTGGTTCGATTAGGTTATATATTTTGCCCTACGCACTCTCTTTCTTCTAGGATATTGATGGACACGCCATTGACCTCGACGCCCTGATCAGCGCGTATTAAAATGTACTTTCTGCCGTTGATAACCCGC
>JAEWNU010000074.1 GCA_023456995.1 Bacillota bacterium | reverse complement strand
GTAATGACGGCGATATTGAGGGAAGGGAAGGAGCCTGAAAAGTTTGCACACACCACATCGCCCTCTTTTACGCCGGCATCCACAAGCATTCTGACAACCAATGCCGCCATATTAGGGTCCGCAGTGGTGCGCTTTGCTTCAAGGGAACCCATCGTGGTCGTGATTTCATTAAATTCCTCTCCCAACATTCCCGTTTGGCAAACATCATAAGAGAAGATGGGGATATTAAGCGCAGTCTTATATTGTTTCACTGCGTTCATGCACTGCTGCATTTTCAAATATGCCTTTTCTTGAATGCCCGCGTGAGCGTATTGGGATGTATCAGAATAACTCGAGAGCAGCCACACAAATATCGAGACCAGAATAGCAGCAACAATTAACAAACGAGGACAGCTGTTCTCCCTATTCATATGGGCAGTACTCCTACTCTGTTCCACATTAAAATTAGAGCAAGAATCCCAGTAACAAGAACCAGAGAAGTCACCGATTTAACTGTGCCTTGACGCACACACTCATTGGCGATAATTCCAGGAATCAATGTCCCAATAATTCCTGGATTTTGCGGAAGAATGCCTGCAAAAGAGATGAGCATGTCCATTAAGACCGACGTCATGATCATAACAGCAAACTGCCTTCTGCCATACAGAATCACAAATCGACTCAAAAATTTCACCGTTACAATGGTGAGGAAAACAATTGCTGCTGTGTATACCACTCGATAGGGATTTTGCAGACATAGTACAAGATAGCTTGGAACAATTAAACCCGCGGGGGAAATTCCGGTAAGCTCAGTGAAAATCAAGCTAATCAAAATCCCCAGCAGAATAATTTCATGATACATAGGGGCTTGATTCCTTTCTAATGCGATTCATCAGAAGATGACCTTGATCGGAAATATTACCAGCTGCAAAAATCACTGTGTCCTTATCAAGGTTTGAAAAAATCAATTCATTGGCAGAAGAAAATAACGTCACATCCAATGAAGGATCAATTTTTGAAAGTCTTCTTCTCATAATTTGTTGTGATGCGCCCAAAAGCCAAACGTGTTTGGGCTTTAAGAGCTTAGCCAATAGCAGCATATGTTCTGTACGATACCCACGATCTGAGCGATTGTTAATTAATAAAATGAAATTTTTAGGCCTATAATTAAGCTTTAACATAACATCCTCAAACACAATGCTGCTTGATTGTGGGTCGTTAATAGAGAGCCCATTAATAAACAAAGCCCCCGATGGAAATCGATGTAAAGAAAGGGCATAAGGGTCCCGTTTATAGCTTTTCATCCTGCTTATGGCAAGCTGCTCATCAACCCCGAGATAGCTGCAAACAGCAAGCGCCACCGCAACATTCTCGGCAAAGTCGATATCGCTGTATTGAAAGTTTTCCACAGGAACCAAAATGGCTTTAGAGCCGAGCTGTTGTGCATGGATTTGAATTTTGTTGAAATAGCGCTTGTCGGTTGTGAAAACTATTCCGTTTTTTGGAATGGTTGAACACAGTGAATCGCAAATTTTATCGAGGGAATATCCCATTTCTTCTGTGTGGTCAAGTCGGATATTGGTGATTACGCCAATATCTGCGCATATCATGCGATGTTGCGATATGTATTGAAGGGTTGGCGACACCGCCATGCATTCCGCAACAAGTATCTGTGCGTTTTGCGTTGCAGCCATCTTCAAAACCAAAAGCTGTTCTTTGATATTCGCTTTTCCTCCACGTTTAATTAACGCTTCAACGTTCTCTGTGTCGATGGTCATAGGAAGCGTTCCGGTGGTCTTGCAAAATACTTTTTCGCCACCAGCACGTAATCCTGCATCAATTAATCTTGTGACTGAGGACTTTCCTCTAGTGCCGTTGACATAGATGACATGCTTCAAAATCTTTCTGTTTTGTTTTGCTCGATCTGCCTCGGCAAAAAGGTAACCGAGGTAAACAACAAAAAGAGTAATCGCTAAAGTCTGCACAATGGTACTCCCTTGCATTCCGCTTAATGCTCTATTTGATATACTATTATAAATATACCATGGATGAAGATCTTTTGCCATATTTATTACTGAATTGTAAATATTTTTAAGAGTAATTATTCCAATCAACAGCCTATAATTACCACTATGTAGCTTCAGATGGAATGATTAAACGGCTCAGTTTTAACTTTAAAAAGGCACTGACTTCTCATAGAAATCAGTGCCTTTTACTATTGATGTTTAATATTTTCGAAAGGAATATAATTTTTGTTCTTTTGGTGGAGAATATTTCTAGGAATGGCGAATGTCATGAGTTTTTTTACCCATGACATTCATACTTGCCATTATTTATGGAGCTGATGGTCAGGATCGAACTGACAACCTGCGGTTTACGATACCGCTGCTCTACCATTGAGCCACACCAGCATATTTACTTATTAATTCGAAAATTACCGATTGAGCCATTAGTAGCATATCGCGCTCTATTTTATATTATAAGCCGCTTTGGGCCTGTGGTTTGTTAGCTTCTTCATGTGTAGACAAGGGTATAGATGTTTTTTTCTGTTTTTTACAGAATGGTAGAGGGTGTTTGGGATGCTTGCTATGGTGCGCTATACATTCAATGCATCGACCGTGTCTTTTGCAGGATTTCCATTTACAAGGACAGTCGACTACCTCAACTGAAGATTTATCCATAATGATTTACCCTCTGAGCGATACTAGCTTCTTAACTATTTTTAAACAGTATACACTCTGCCTACTCGCTTTACAAATGATCAACGTAATTTACAAAGCATTCATTGGCGTAGCAGCGAAAACTATTATATCTTTTATTTGTTCGCTCGTCAAGATGTATAAGCTGTTTTTTCCATCGAATAATAGAACGTAGCGTTTGGTGGGAGGTGCAGAATGGACATAGATGGAATATTGCTCTCAATAACATTGGCAAACATATTTCTGTTAAGCGCAGGGCTGGCTGGCGTCGACTTTGGATATGCATCAGAGATTTGCGCGGTGTTACTGTTGGGAACGCTTTTGGTTGGAATCAGGCGATGTTTTAAAAGTCTGATAGTTTTTACAAAAACAAAAAGTGCCGTGTTAATTTCAATGGCGGTTTATCTGTCAACGGATGCCGTCACCTTTTTTATTTATGGCGACTTGGCGCTGGCGTGGCAGAAGTACCGCGTGGTTGCGGTGCTGATGCTGCTGTTTGCATCACTGTGCATCCTACGGCACAGGCCGAATCTAACTAAGCTGCTGTTATTAACGGTGGGGATGTCGTCGGTGGTCGTGTCAATCTGCACACTCGCGTATTATTTTTTGCCGCTCAGGCTTCCGCTTTACTACACAGCGCGTTTTTCAATGCGCCGAGATTATAACATGTACGCCACGCAGTTGGTAACGGGTCTTATTGCGCTGGTATTTGGGGTTATAGCCGCCAAAAGCAAAAAAGCGTTATTTGGCTTAGTTGCGGTATTGCCAGCTATTTTGGCTCTCAGCACTTTATCAGGTTCCCGCAGAGTGCTTATTATGCTTCCCGTTGTGTTAACGGTACTGGCAGCAGCGCTCATTGTTGCGGGTGTGAAATTATTTGGCAAGCGCCGCGTTGGAGCAATTATTGGATGCTTGGTAGTTGTGGCAATGCTCGCTGTTTTTGAGACGGTGCTGTTTCGGCATGGTTTAGCGCGGATAAACGCCCCCGGTAGCCAAACGCGAAGCATTGCACAAGAACCTGTATCCGAAACAGAATTAAGTGAACGTTATGAAACGATTCGCAGCAGTTCTATTTTAGAAAAACGCAAGATCATCTGGGGTATAGCAGTTGAGTCACTTTCAAAATATTCTGTCCCAGAGCTAATTTTTGGCCGGGGCGGCGGAGAAAATATCACATTATACGATGAAATTACCACCCCTCTGGATTCGATATACCCCGATAGGCAGGCTCGGCTGGGCGCGCTCTCGGCGCACAATATGATGCTGGCTGATCTGCTTGACGGCGGTATAATCAAGCTTTCCGCTTTGCTTTGTCTTGTTTTAACGACGGGGATAAGTTGCATTATCATCGCTCTAAAAAAGCCATTTATCGGCCTGCCTATCGGGATGATTTTGGCGGTTTGCATGATAAACAGTATGGTTTCTAATCGCTTTGGTCTGCTGTACGATCGCTACTTTGTGCTGTTTGCGGCGCTGGCAGCAATCGAATATCAGGCGGTAAAAGCGCAGGCGTACGACCGACGAATAAAAGGAGGAAACAGCAGATGAATCACCGCGTCGCTATGGTGACAACAGCACATCCGCACGACGATGTGCGAATTTATCATAAAGAAGCCAAAACGTTGGCAAGGGCTGGTTGGCGAGTAGAAATAATTAACACGCATTTTGCAGGGACAGATGAAAACGGTATCCGGTTTTGTAGGGTAGCGCTACCTAGCGGGCGGTTCTGGCGCATGCTGGGTGCGCGTAAGGCTGCGGCAGAAGCGCTACAGGAAAGCCGTGCAGATATCTGCGTACTGCACGACCCGGAGCTGCTCCCGCTGCTTTCGGATTTGCAGCGTATGGCAATTATAACAGCCTATGACGCGCATGAGGATCTCCCGGCTCAACTG
>JAEWNU010000073.1 GCA_023456995.1 Bacillota bacterium | reverse complement strand
GCAGGCGGTATATCTCTGTTGCACTTTCCCTAAGGTCGCCCTCGGCTGCCGTTAGCAGCTATCCCGCCCGATGGAGCCCGGACTTTCCTCATACGGACAATGCCGCACGCCGCTGTCTCGTCCACTTGCCGATTTCGTTTTCTAATATAACACATTATGCTAAAAACTACAATGCCAAATATAAGCGCAGCATAATCAGACACAAAAAGCTGTATTATTTTCCATTATAAAAGCGCTTTAAGTTGTGTTATGATGATATTACAATTTGTCTATAACGTTTAGAAAGGAAGTTTTTGCTGTGTGGAACTTGGATAACAGGATAGAGTTTTCTAATTGCATAAAAGATATAATTAATGATGAAGCGGTGCAGTCGATGGAGTATATTAAGCACCATGTACATAGTGTAAGCTGCCTTGACCACTGCGTTTTTGTTGCCTATGTCAGCTTTATACTGTGCAAAAGATTTAAACTAGATTATGTTGCCGCTGCACGGGCTGGACTTTTACACGATTTATATCTCTGTGACTGGAGCAAAACCGATGTTAGCCGTTTTCGCCGCCTGTTGATACATCCTGCCATGGCACTTAAAAATGCAGAAAAATTTACGCTTTCAGATCTTGAACGTGATATTATTTTGAAGCATATGTGGCCTGTGACGCTGCGTCAGATACCGGGTTATCGCGAATCGGCTGTCGTGAACCTGGCCGACAAGCTTTGCGCCTGCATCGAATTTCTGCGTCTTTATCACGTTTTTAAGGCAGGACGCGTGCTATCGGCTTTTAACCAGCGCCGTTGTGCTGCAGCCGTTACACAATAAGAATTGTGTGAGAATTCTATGCTTATTTTATATTGACGAGCCTTTTTGTTTGTGATATAATGTCGTCATTGCGGTTATCGAAGCATCTTACGGAGAGGTGTCCGAGTGGTTTAAGGAGCTGGTCTTGAAAACCAGTGACTCGCGAGAGCCGTGGGTTCGAATCCCACCCTCTCCGCCAACTTAAAGATGCATTTAAATTTAATAGTTTTAAAGCGATTACCAATATGGAGATGTACTCAAGTTGGTGACGAGGCGCCCCTGCTAAGGGCGTAGGTCGGGAAACCGGCGCGAGAGTTCGAGTCTCTCCATCTCCGCCATTAAAGCCCATGTATAAGTTTAATGCTTATACATGGGCCTTTTGTTGTTCTTTAATAAATAAGACAGTGCTCCGATGAAGAGAAACCCAGAGCTCTCTATATGGAGGATCAGGCTATACTTATGTTCTCATTACCTATAACAAAGAGGTGTTTGTAAAGGAAAAACGTATTTCTGTCAAGGCAGTATTAGATATTTGTCATTTTGTCTCTTATTACGAGGGGAAATTAGAGGCGAATGTCATATTTACAAGATTTTCTAATGTTGTGGGTTAGTGGTTGCCGGAAACAGTTTTGTAAATATTGTACAACTAATTTCTTAAAACACATTATCCGGATAACCAATAATAATGATGTTTTTAAAAGGATGTATTTTGAAATTCATAGCCACTTGCTTTAATTTAATATGTGCTATAAACCTTGTATTAAAGCGATAAATAGCCATTGCGATTTTTGCGAGTGAAATAATAATCTAGATTTTTCATGTGTTCCCTAAACACAATATAGTTTTTAAAAGAATAAGACAATAATTACTAATTTTATATATAATGCTACAAAAATTGTGACTAAAACCAATACTATTGCAAACTTCGTCCAGCTATAGTAATATATATTTAACAATTATGCCATGGATTTATTACATGATAGGACAAAATTTAAGTGCGAGCAATGACTCGCCGGGCAGAAGAGGGGTTACATAAAGCATGTTTAAAATCAAAGGCGCCAAGAAGACAACCAAGCGTGAAGAAGTGAAGCCGATTGTGGCTGTAGCCAAAACAAAAAAGCCCAAAAAAAGCCAGGGTAGGAGCATAGGCGGCAGACTCAACGTAATTTTTACGCTTGGCCTTCTGGCGATGATGGTGGTAATCGTGGGTTTTGTCAGCGTATTTAATATGAATTTGCTGGAAAAGGACTTTTTGGAGAGCTGCAATTATAATATTAATGCTATTATTGCGTTCAAAGACAAAAAAATAAATGAAGCTGTAAGTATAACTGGCGAATTAACTTCTTCGGCACCATTGTCTAGTGCATTGGCAAGTGGCGGACCTTATGGTTATGTGCAGGCTGTAGCGCCCTATCGTAAAGATAAACCCATAGATATTTTGATCGTCAGCGCAGACGGCAAACAAGTCTATTCCTCAAGCGAAGCGATAAGCAGCGTAATCAGTCAGGATTATGTTACACAGGCACTAGGCGGATCCTTTAATAGCTTTGTCGATGTTGTCAATGGAGACAATCTGGCGGCTATTTCATCGGTGCCTGTTTATAAGGGTAGCAAAGTGGTAGGCGCTATTATCGCCGCAAATTCGCTGCAGGATCAAGCTGAAATGGACGCACTCAAGGCAACAAGCGGTGCTGATTTTACGGTGTTTCTGCGCGATACGCGGCTTGTCACAACTATTACGGTTAACGGGGTTAGCCAGGCAGGGACACAAATGTCTTCAAAGATCTATGATGTCATTAGTAATCAAGGGATGCGTTATTCAGGACAAACCAATCTTATGGGCGCAAACTATATGGTTAATTATGAACCGCTGTTTAATCTGCAAGGTGTTGTGGTCGGCTCGCTGTTCAGCGGTAGAAACCTCGCGGGCGTGAGACTGCAAAATCTGACCATAACCGGTGCGGCTGCAATTATTGGATTGATTCTATTTATCATTACCGACCTATTGCTGCTAGGGTTTGTTCGCCGTAGCATCGTCAAGCCACTGGCGCGTATTGTTAATTTATCTGACCAGGTGGCTGACGGAAATCTCGGGCTTTCAAATGCGCTGGATGAAAACTATGCGTATACGAAAGACGACGAAATAGGCCGGGTGTTTTTTGCGCAGGTTGAAACTGTTCGTTCTCTTCGCGCTTATATTAGCGAAATTGACCATATCCTTAACGATTTGGCAGAAGGAAAGTTGACAACTCAAACGGAGCAAAATTATAAAGGGGACTTTATCGGCATTAAAAGTGCCTTGACTCAGGTTCAGAAAAAGCTGATTGATAACATGACAAGAATTAACCAAGCTGCTTCCATTCTTACAAACAGCGCTGGCGAAATCGCTGCATCCTCACAATCGTTAGCACAGGGGGCAACGGAGCAGGCTGGGTCGGTAGAGGAGCTCAATGCCACGATCGACGGCGTTTATCATAATGTTAAAAACACCGCTGAACATGCGCGCTCCGCTTCTGAGAAGACCGAGCTTGTCGGACATGAGGTTGCTCTGGGCGATAAGCGGGTTCGCGAAATGATTGAGGCGATGAACGAGATCAGTGAAGCCTCAAGTAAGATTGAAAAGATCAACCGAACCATTGAGGACATTGCTTTCCAGACTAATATACTTGCACTTAACGCGGCTGTTGAGGCTGCGCGGGCGGGTACTGCGGGCAAGGGCTTTGCCGTTGTAGCTGATGAAGTTCGTAATTTGGCGGGCAAAAGCGCCGAGGCGGCACGCGATACGACTGCGCTGATACAAAATTCCCTGAACGCTATTGCGGCAGGAAGCGAGAAAGCCGATGAAACCGCTAAGGTCATGCAACGTGTTGTTACTGATGTCAATGAAGTGGTTACTACTATCGGAAATATTTCTCAGGCAAACGAGGAGCAAGCCGTAGCTTTGGGCCAGATTCAGAGTGGTATGTCTCAGATTGCAAACGTGGTTGGTACAACCTCTGCTTCTGCTGAGGAGAGTGCTGCCACAGCACAGGAGCTTTCCGCTCAAGCTAAGCTACTTGAGGAATTGGTATCTACGTTTCAATTGAACTGACACTAAAATCAAAAGCAGGGTACTGCGGATTTTATCCGTGGTATCCTGCTTATTGATTTAAACCGCTTATTAAAGCCAATAATTCAATTTATTTTCGCATTGTCTAATTAATTGTTGATTATTACCCGGTGATAAATTTTCGATTTATATAAAAACAACAATCCGAATGCTATCAGTTAATTAAAGATGGCGCAAAATGACTATAAAAAACTCTTTTATGACAGCGTTTTCTAGCTTTATTATCGGTCATAACCATCCAAAAACTTGACAAAAACATATTAAATGAATAATATGGTAAAAGTTTAGGTACAATAAAACAACTAAACTGAAAATTTAATGACAAAGGTGAAACAATGACAGACGTAAAACGACGACTACGTGAGGTTGTGCAAGTGTTGCGCAACAGTACAAATGGTCGTGCGCTGTGGAGCTGCCTATTGGCTATTTCACTCTCGGTGATTATTCTGTTGATTTCAAAACAGATGAAGGCAGTTTACATCAGGGACGGGGAAATAACGACGCTAAAATACACGCTGAGCCATGAGCCCCAAAAAATTCTTAATGAAAGCGGCA
>JAEWNU010000072.1 GCA_023456995.1 Bacillota bacterium | reverse complement strand
TATTCTTCGGGATCGCAGAACTTCATCAGGCAAGCAACGACGCCGGTAGCACCGGTTTCTTTGCACATGTCGGCTAGCATTTTACCGCGCGGTTTGCCCATCTCGTGCGCGAGGCTGCATCCATAACGTGCGTTCCACTGCAGAGCCAAACGCTTGAGACCACCGCCGCCCTTTAAAGGCGTATCGGTGCGATACTGCCGCATTTCTTGCGCCAGATCATCCCCGGCAATGGCGATGTTATTCTCGGTGAAGATATCTAAGAGTGCGTCCGGCTCGCAGGTGATACCGGTGAGAATAACTTTTTTGCCGGTGAATTTGTAGACGGGCTGCGCTTTGAGTGCTTCGATAATCTCACGCACAATGGCGGTGTGTTCGCTCTTTTCATAAAATAGGGCGCTCTTCATGACGGCGTGACGCACCTGCGGTGTCACCACATCGAGGTGGTCGTTTGCAACCTTAGCAAACTCGCGCATGATGGCGTTATGTTCGTTATAGACCAAAATGCTTTCGCCGAGCGCCTTTTCGTTCATCATCATACCGGTGATGGTGCTGAGCATCGAGAGCACATTTTCATACTCGCTGATGAGGTAATCAACGCTGGCGGGGGATGTGCGGTTCTGGGGGTAGACGATAGGAATCATTGGAATAGTCGGCACGCCAAAGCGCCAGTTCTGGGTCATGCAGCGGAAGGTATCACACAGGGCGGGAATGATGACGGCTGAAAGGCCTTGATAGGTGCCGCGTAAACCGAATTCCAGCGTTGACTGCATGATAGGACATGCAAACGCAGGTAAATAGCTTTTGACCAGCTTAAGTTCTGCCTGCCCGCCCCAAAGGCCGAATGGAATCATACCGGAGGCGTGAACTAGCTCTTCGGGTGTGTAGACAGGGAAACATCCAATAACCTTTTTGCCTTGAGAGAGATAGTGGTCTAGCCGAGCGCGGGGATTCTCACACGCACTTTTTAGCAGCGCGATATTGCTATTAAAGTCAGCCATTGGCTCTAGCCTCCTTGTTCTGCTTCATGACTTCCACCAAGCCCTGAATGCGCGTTTCAAACTGGGCCTCGCTATAGTTGCGGTAGTCAGCCTGATCGCCGTCAAAAGAAGTGAACGGAATGCCGGTTCTGGCTGAAATCTGGCGCTGAACCTCCATCATCTGACAGTCCATAACCTTGCAGCTGCGGTTGACATGATAAATTGTTCCTTCGCAGCCGAACTTCTCTAGCGCCTCTATGCGACGGGAAATCATGGTTGTTGCATTATCACCATTGGTAGAAGCGAAGCAGTAAGCGCGCGCCATGCCATCGAGGTCTTCATACTCAATGGCCCATGCCTTGCCGTAGCTGGAAGCTACCATGTTGATGCCATATTTTTTCAGCGTGCGCAGGTTGTGGCTCAAATAAGGCCAGCAGGCGATGCCGTCCCACGAAACGCGGAACTGCTCTTCCACTGGGAAGGTGGAGGTGCCGTTTTTGATATTCTCTTCAATCTCATCGTTAAGTTGCTGCAAAATGGCGGTGGAAGATTCCTTGCCGCGATTGCACACCATGGCGGACATGTAGTTGAAAAGCTCAAAACCGCTTAAGGGTGAGGGCTTTCTATCCATTAGGTTGTTCGCACGCTCCCACAGATAGCTGTTGCGCTGTGAGATTTCCATAATCGCTTTAAAACGATCTTCATCCCAGGTCTTACCGGTGAAGGCGCAGAGATCCTCGATCAACTTGTCAATCTGTGCGCGGACATAGCGCACGCGGGTCTCCGTGACATAGTCATAAGGGTTATAACAGGTATCGATGAAAAATATAGGAATATCCATTTGCTTGGCAAGATTTTCGTACCACTTGGTAAGTTGATTGCAGATATTGTTGGTCAGCAGCAGAAAATCGGGCTTAATCATCTTGCCGCCGTCGGGCAATTCTACGCTGCTTTCACCGTTTAGAACTGAGGCATAGGCTAGATTGACCTTAGCATAGGCGCACAAATCATTGGAGTAGCCAAGCGGGCCCTCACACTCCTGTAAAAATGGGTCGGCCTGATGGCGGGCGGCGATGCCAGCCGCGTGGTTTTCCGGGTAGAGGATGTTAAGCCCCAATGTCTCCGCAATCTCCTGCGGGAAGATGGAGGCGGACCAGCCGACCTTTTCGCCATTTTCTTTGGCGATACGGGCATTTTCAAATAGGGCATTAGTTTGCTCGCCCAACATTATCATCGACTTGGGCTTGGGACGTTTAGGCTTTGGTGCGGGTGCTGCGGCAGTATCTGCGGCAGCGATATTTTCATTAAGTGTAGCGTTCTCGCTCATGATACTTTACCTTCTCCCTTTAAGTATTTTTCCCACGCCAGCACAGCGGCACCGATGGCGCCTGCCGTCTGACAAAGCGGATGTACAAGAACTGGGCAGCCCATTTCTTGAGACATCGCACGTACAACGCCGACGTTGAGTGCGACCCCGCCGCTCATGGCGACATTTTGGCTGCGGCCTAACCGTAGCGCCATACCTGCGACGCGCTTGGCAACCGAATTGTGAATTCCTGCGGCGATATCCTCGATGGGAATGTTTGAGGAAAGTTGTGAGATGACCTCAGATTCAGCAAAGACGGTGCAGGTGTTGCTAATGGCAACTGGACGGGTTGATTTTTTGGAGACGGGGCCGAGATCGTTGATATCGACGTTTAAAACGCGCGCCATAACATCTAAAAACCGACCGGTACCTGCCGCGCATTTGTCATTCATCTGGAAGGCGAGCATTTGCCCCGTTGGGGCCACTTTGATGGCCTTGGCGTCCTGCCCGCCGATATCGATGATGGTATCGGCGGTGGGCAGCAGATAGTGAATGCCCTTGGCGTGGCAGCTTAATTCGCTGATTTGGTCGTCAGCGTAATCGCAGTTCATGCGCCCATAGCCGGTGACGATGGTATAGCTGATATCCTGCGGGGTCAGGCCTGAAATTTGAAACACTTCGTCGCGCGCCTGCTTTGGGCCCACAGTGCCGGTGCCAAGAGGAATAACCACATGTGCGATGAGGTCTTTTCCGTCCCGCATAATCACCGCCTTGCTCGAGGTGGAGCCGATATCAATTCCAAAGGTATACATGGGTCGGCGTCCTCCTTCGTTTATGCTATTTGATGTCGCCGGCGTCGCGCAAGGTCTTAATTTCGTCATCGGTATAACCGAGCTCTTTTAACACTTCTTCATTGTCACAGCCGACTGAGCCGGAGGTTTTGCAGGGGATGGCCGCCGGATCAATGGAACCAAAATGGACCGGTCCGTTGGCAAATACGGTTTTAGTCCCGTCCGAGTATTCGTGGAAATAGGTATAGTGGTTCGCTTGCACCTGCGGATCGTAAGGAACATCCTTAAAGTGATACAAAATCTCGTGAGGAAGGTCGTGCTTATCCAGCAGCTCATGCCAATAGGAAACCGGCTGCTCCATAAATTTCTTATCAAAAATTCGGGTTAGCTCTTCTCTGTTTTGGTAGTAGGCCGCAGATGTAGAGAACCGCGGGTCGGTGGCAATTTCAGGCATTCCTATTACCTCGCAGAATTCAGGAAAACGACGGTAATCAATCACGGCGAGATAGAACCATTCGCCGTCAGAACCCTGATATGTATTACTGCCGGCGTGCCCGCAGTCGTAACGATCACGCGGGAGCTTTCGCCCGTTAAAGCCATTTAAAAGACCGGTGCAGAGAATAAAGGTGCCCGCCTGAAGTAGCGAAACATCAACCTTGTCGCCTTGGCCGGTGACGCTTCTTTTATAGAGCGCCGCGGCAATGCCGCCCGACAAAGCGACAGCTACACTGTGGTCGCCGATGCCGCCGACAGGTACGAGAGGGGGTCCGCCTGCCGGTGCAAGGTCGGCCATCAGTCCAGTTCTGGAAAAGAAGACGGTGTAATCATAACCGGGGCGGTCCTTCTCCGGGCCTTTTTCGCCATAGCCGAGAACTGAGGCATGAATCAGACGGGGGAATTTGTCCTTGAGCTGTTCATAGGTCAAGCCCATCGGTTCCAGCGCCTGCACGCGGTAGTTGGTGACGAGTACATCCGCCGTAGCTAACAGCTTCATCATGGCTGCACTGCCTTCTTCGGTTCGCATGTTTAGCGAGACGAAGCGCTTGTTCATGTTCTGCATATCGAAGTTGGGGTTTGCGACCTTTGTGCAGGGGGAAAGGGTGGTGCCGGCTTGTTTGCGCCATGCGTCACCATTCATTGATTCAACCTTTATAACATCGGCGCCCCACTCGGCGAGAATTCTCGCCGTCATTGGCCCTGCCAGCATAGTGGATAGCTCCACAACCTTGATACCTTCCATGGGTTTCATAAGAATGATCCTCCTCTAAAATGTTTTATGAATTCCCAGATAGGGATTGTCTATTGACCCTTAAAATTTGCAGGACGTTTTTCTAGAAACGCCGCTGTACCTTCTTTGCGATCCGCCGTGCTGAAAGCGACGGTTTGCGCGAGCCTTTCAATCATCAACCCGGTGTGTATATCAGTCTCACTACCGGTGTTGATGGCAATCTTACTCATCATGATTGCCATTGGGCCCTTCGCCATAATTTGTCTGGCCATTGTCTCAGCTTCGGCCATCAGTGCTTCACGATTGTCTTCAGTGACCTTATTGACAAGACCGATTGAGCAGGCTTCCTCTGCGTCAATGATTCGTCCGGTGAAGATCAGCTCTTTTGCTTTTCCGATACCGACTAGCCGTGGCAGGCGCTGTGTTCCGCCCGCCCCTGGAATAATACCCAAATTAGTCTCGGGCTGTCCAAACTTCGACCTTCTGGTTGCAATGCGGATATCGCAGGCCATGGCCAGTTCACATCCACCGCCAAGCGCATACCCGTTAATAGCGCAGATGACCGGTTTATACAGATCTTCCAGCGCCTTTAGCGAGAGCGACGCGGTGGCATGAAGCATTTTTAAATACGCCCGATCGTGTATCTCCCGAATATCTGCTCCACTAGCAAGAGCCTTGTCACCGGCACCGCTGATAATGACAACCTTAACCGAATCATCTTCTCGTACCAACTCAGTTGCGGTGCGGATGTCGTTCCACATCTCAGGGCTAAGGGCGTTACGGACGTCAGGTCGGTTTAAGGTCAGGTACAGAATTCCATCACGATTTTCGTACAGAATGTTGTCGAATTTCATTTAGATAAGCACCTCTCTTTATAGGTTCGAGCTGTCTTTTTTCCGCTGCTTTTATCATATCTGATAAACACTCGGTTTAATTCGGGCTGTGCAGCGGTACTTTCTAGTTGTTATTAACATGCAAAAATTGTGCCAATAAGCAAAGCGAACTTAATATATAAATAAAACGGACAATCAGGCTTATATTCTTTGCCCGATTGTCCGCTGTTTGCTTTTGACCCCAAAACAGTGGGGTAAGGTACCATTTGCCGCTGGAACATGCCATTTAGATATAATTGAATTCATGAGCGATGCATAACTTATAAGACGTTAGCGTGAAAGCCCTTTTTGCTAATAATTTATCTGTCTGATTAAAAAACATTTAAATACCAGAAATATTTTTTAAATTCCAAATATTGTGCAAATAATTGTGCAGATATTGCACAATTGCACTTCACATTGCACATAAAAGTGCTTCACATTTCACTTCTTTATTAAATAATATTATCGAATAAAGGCGAATTTGAGGCGAGAATATGCGTGACAGGAGCGCAATATGTGAAAAGATAACAGGCGTTTTTACGTTTATATTATATATTATTAAGCTCATATCCGTAATCGTGCTAGGTACCAAAAAGTTGGCATTAATATTGCATGATAATTATTGTAACGCAATTGCCAAAAAGAACGGAGCGTACCAGCAAGTTTGTGGAAGGGAGAAAACGAATGGAAAACATCTACATCATGGGTGCTGTTCGTACAGCGGTTGGTAAATACGGAGGGTCGCTCAAGGGTGTTCCGGCGCATACACTGGGCGCGCTGGTCATCAAAGAAGCACTGCGGCGCGCCAATGTTGACGGTGACATGGTTGACGAAGTCATTTTAGGTGAAGTGCGGCAAAGCACGGAAGCTTCTAATATTGCAAGGTGCGCCTTGCTTGAGGCGGGGCTGCCCGAATCGGTTTCCGGTTTTACAGTCAATCGACTTTGTGCCTCTGCTATGCAAGCCATCCGGAACGGTTGTCAGGAAATTTGGTGCGGTGAGGCAGACGTTATTGTTGCGGGCGGTGCTGAGAACATGAGCCGTGCGCCGCAGTATCTGCGCAACGGGCGCTGGGGTGACGGAACACTAACGCTGATTGACTCGAACATTGAGGCGGGTTCAACAGCGCAGCCACATTCAGTTTATGGCAAAGAACTGAGTATGCCCAAGACAGCCGAAAAT
>JAEWNU010000071.1 GCA_023456995.1 Bacillota bacterium | reverse complement strand
GCCCACAGTCGTTCCACCTCGCTATTTTCGGGTCTGATCCGTTGCGCTTCGCTTTCAATATCAATTTCGGCACCCATAATGCTGGAAATCATGTAAGCCGTATCTTTTATCGAGACCTCAAAGTTGCTCCCGATATTGATAACCTCGCCTATTGTCGCAGGTGTTTCGGCAACCGCTATAAACCCGCTGACCGTATCGGTTACGTAATTAAAATCTCTGGTGGGCGTCAGCGAACCCAGCTTTATTTTCCTCACACCCTGTGCAATCTGTGTAATGATGGTGGGTATAACCGCCCGGTTCGATTGCCTTGGGCCATAGGTGTTAAACGGTCTGATAATCGCCACTGGCGTACCAAAAGCGCAGTAATAGGCCAACGCCATTTGATCCGCGCCTGTTTTTGAGGCCGCATACGGCGATTGTGCGTGCAACGGGTGAGTTTCAGTTATTGGAATGTGCTGTGCCGTGCCATAGACTTCACTTGTAGAGGTATGTATGATCTTCTCTGTTCCAAGCTCGCGAGCCGCCTGTAAAACATTTAGAGTACCTTTTACGTTTGTGTCAAAATACGACTCCGGATAATAATATGAATAAGGTATCGCTATGAGCGCAGCAAGATGAAATACAACATCAACGCCCTGCATCGCACGTTTGACGCCATAAGAATCCCTAATATCGCCGGGGATAACCTCCAGCGTTTTTTTAATCTCTGGCGGGGCATTATCAAGCCAGCCCCAGGTGTTAAATGCATTATAATAGACAAAGGCGCGCACAGAATGCCCCTGTCTGACAAGTTCCTCGGTCAAATGTGAGCCGATAAATCCGTCCGCACCGGTCACCATAATCTTTTTTCCGGTTAAAGCCATAAGATAGCCCCCTGCACATCTTATATCTATATTTTTTATATGAATATTAGAAGCGAATGTTCTCTACATACCCCATGATGTTGAACCGCTTCCTTAATAAATGCACTAATTCATAACTATGCAACTGTTTAAAGAATTATCAAAATGAGGGGGTGATATTATGCCATCAAACGAATGTCCCCTAGTTTTTTGCCACTTGACCGATAAAAATGGGAAGATCTTAAATCCGTGTCAGCCGGGCTCGATTGTTTTCTCAGAGCTCTCCTGTCCTAAAAACCGCGCTACCATAAAAGTTAAATCGCCGACCGGCGACGTGCTGATCAAACAGCTTGTGGCTGTTTCTATCAACGGCTTTGTAGCGGTCTGTTCTGAAGCTGGCATTTTATCTGTGCCACTCCCGTTTTGTATGATTAAATATCTATTTCTCTTTGCGCCTAACGGAACAGACCTATGCTTTTCGTTAAATTGCTTTTCTTGCCGCGCGGTTCCGGTTTTTGGCGAAGGAGAAAACCGCGCCAATAATATTAAAATAGAGATACATATTGATGCGACAGTTTATGCAAAGGCGCAAACATGCCTCAAAGTTCCAGTAGTGGACAGTTCTAATGAAGTTTGTGACAAGATATGCATCAGCACGGATAGAATTTATGATTCGGTCAGGTTTTGTTGCAAAGCCTGTCTCCTACACAGCAACATTCTTCGTCACGCAGAAATTTACCAGTATAACGCCATTTCTAGCGGGAATCAGCGCATTTATACCAGTGCCGACGAGCTGACGGCATATGGTCACCGCGGAATTCTTTCGCCGGATGAAGTGTCGCACTATAATCTCTTTGTCAACGGCGTGCTGCAGCCCAAAATAAATTATGTATTAACAAAAGACCATCTGGAGCTTAAAACCACTGACCTTCCATTACGCGGTCAAGCCATTATGATAACCTTTGTTACCTTTAAAAATCAGGATAATGAAATTTTGCCGGTGACAAGTTTGCTTTATAACACTGTGTCAGACGGGGTAAAAAGAGTGTTCACAAATGATGACATGCTAATGGAATATGGCTGCGACGGAATTCCCGATCCCAATAGAGTTTCTTATAATAACTTATATGTCAACGGGGTTTTGCAGCCCAAAACAAACTACACGGTAGAAAAAGGCGTTCTTACTTTGAGAACAGAGGATATCCCGCTGAAAGGGCAAATGATTACGCTCGAATCGTTACTGATTAAAGGGCCATGCGGCAATGTTATAAAAGTGAAAACTTATCAATATAACGCTTATTCCAAGGCAAAAAAATTTTTGACCGATAAAGACGGCATCGCTGAATATGGAGACGCAAAAATAATAAATCCTAAGTATAGTGCCTACCAAAATTTGTTTGTGAACAGTGTTATCCAGCCGGATATCAACTATAGAGTGGATAAAGGCTGTATCCGCTTGAAAACCGAAGATGCCCCTATAATAAAAGCACCTGTCTCGCTGCAATATATAAATGAAAATTCAGAATTTCCGTCAAGGGGCTGCCTGGTTTCTGATTTGGCGCTTTCAAAGTGGGACGAACGCTATAAAATCGACACCCCCTCAAGCGACTAAAAGTTGTCCTTCTGACTTGCTCTCCTCTCTAAGGCAAACAAAACCTCCTGTCGTAGCCTTTTCTACAACAGGAGGTCAATTATAATTGTCTCAATTTTCAATGCTATTGTGGTGCACTAGACAAAGCGTTGTCAACGGCCTTTTTGATGACCTTGCTGGAATTGGTCGCCCCCGCAACGACATCAACGTCAATTATCTGGGTATCGATCATGTTTTTCAAGATGCTTTCGGCGGCGGCACCGCGCCCATTGCGATGCTCAAGTAACTGAATGTCGGCAATGCGGTGATCTTTAACCAATACTTTAACCTTGGCATAAATAAACTGTACATCACATTCCCCAGTGTAAGAGCCGTCTGCAATGTTCAGGATGTTTTGTTTTTCAAAAGTAATTTTGCTGACAGCGGTTTTATAGCTTTTTACAGAAATCAAATAGTTTGTTAAGAGTGCACCGGATATAATAGCAAGCAAAACAACAGCGCCAACGAGGCTTCTCGCCCATTTTTTCATATTACCAGCCCCTTATATCGGATTAATTAAACTAACGGTTCAATTATTCTATCGCAGTTTTTTTGAGATGTCAATAGCGTACGCCATTCTCAAATCGACAATTTTTACAAAATGTGAGATAGTGCGATTAAAGCAATATTTATTGTTTATTTATTATTGAAAAAATTTAGTATAAAAAGTTATATCATATATTACCTATAAAGCAATTTTAGTTTGGATTTTATTAAAAACAGGCTATCGATAAAATCGATAGCCTGTTTTTTTAAGAAAATTTCTTATTTACCGCCTTTAATTGCGGCCTGCGCTGCTGCCAGACGTGCAATCGGCACGCGGTAGGGCGAGCAGGAGACATAGTTGAGGCCGACTCTGTGGCAGAACTCAACCGAAGAGGGGTCGCCGCCGTGTTCGCCGCAGATGCCCAGCTTAATGTCGGGGCGGGTCTCGCGGCCAAGCTTGACAGCCATCTCAACGAGCTTGCCTACGCCCTTCTGATCCAGACGGGCAAAGGGATCCTGCTCGTAGATCTTCTTATCGTAGTAAGCGCCGAGGAATGCACCGGCGTCGTCACGAGAGAAGCCAAAGGTCATCTGGGTAAGGTCGTTGGTGCCAAACGAGAAGAACTGCGCATCCTTGGCAATTTCGTCTGCGGTCAGCGCAGCACGCGGAATCTCGATCATGGTGCCAACGAGATATTTAAGCTCAACGCCGCTCTTGGCGATAATCTCATCGGCGGTCTTGACGACGACCGACTTGACATACTGCAGTTCCTTGATTTCGCCAATAAGCGGAATCATGATTTCGGGCACCATCTCCCACTCGGGATGTGCCTTCTTAGTGTTGATAGCAGCCTCAATAACAGCGGTGGTCTGCATCTCAGCAATTTCGGGATAAGAAACCGCCAGACGGCAGCCGCGGTGACCCATCATGGGGTTAAACTCATGAAGGGACTCGACGGTGGCCTTGAGGTCCTCAAAAGTCAGGCCCATTTCGGCGGCGAGCGCCTTGATGTCCTCATCCTCGTGGGGGAGGAACTCATGCAGGGGCGGATCGAGGAAACGGATGGTAACAGGACGTCCGGCCATCGCCTCATAGATGCCCTCAAAGTCGCTGCGCTGCATCGGCAGAAGCTTCTTAAGCGCGGCGCGGCGCTGTTCTTCGTTCTTGGAAACGATCATCTCGCGCATGGCGGGGATGCGGTCCGCTTCGAAGAACATGTGCTCGGTTCTGGTCAGGCCGATGCCCTCTGCACCAAACTTGACAGCCTGTGCGGCGTCAAACGGGGTGTCGGCATTGGTGCGAACCTTGAGCTGGCGGTAGCTGTCGGCCCAGCCCATCAGGCGGCCGAAGTTGCCGGAGATTGTAGCCTCAACCGTCTTGATGGCCTCGCCATAAATATTGCCGGTTGAGCCGTCGAGTGAGATAAAGTCGCCCTCTTTAAAGGTCTTGCCGCCCAGGGTGAAGACCTTGGCTTCTTCGTCGATCTTAATTTCGCCACAGCCTGCAACACAGCAGGTGCCCATGCCGCGCGCAACAACGGCGGCGTGGGAGGTCATGCCGCCGCGCACAGTCAGGATGCCCTGTGCAACGTGCATGCCGGCGATATCTTCTGGAGAGGTCTCAAGGCGAACCAGAATGACCTTCTTGCCGGATTCTGCCCACTCAACAGCGTCCTCGGCGGTGAAAACCACCTGACCGCAGGCGGCGCCGGGCGAAGCGGGAAGCGCAGAGCCAATGGGCTTGGCGGCCTTCAGGGCAGCGGCGTCAAACTGGGGATGCAGCACGGCGTCAAGCTGCTTGGGGTCGATCATCATAACGGCTTCCTTCTCGGAGATCATGCCCTCGTCCACAAGGTCGCAGGCAATCTGAAGCGCTGCAGCGGCGGTGCGCTTGCCGTTTCTGGTCTGAAGCATATAAAGCTTCTTGTCTTCAATGGTGAACTCCATGTCCTGCTTATCGCGGTAGTGCTTTTCAAGGCGACCGCAGATTTCGACGAACTGGTCGTAAGCCTCAGGCATAACGTCCCTGAGCTGGTCGATCGACTGGGGGGTACGGACGCCTGCAACAACGTCCTCTCCCTGCGCGTTCATGAGGAACTCGCCGAACAGCTTCTTTTCGCCGGTGGCGGGGTTACGTGTGAACGCAACGCCGGTACCGGAGGTGTCGCCGGTGTTGCCGAACACCATCATCTGCTCGTTAACGGCAGTGCCCCAGGACGAAGGAATGTCGTTCATGCGGCGATAGTAGAT
>JAEWNU010000070.1 GCA_023456995.1 Bacillota bacterium | reverse complement strand
AACTCAAACTGCATGAAGCTATCCAAACAGCCGATCTTGTCGTTATAACAGTCTTCATACTGCATATAAAAGGGCTGTGCCATATAAAGGCCATCCAGCCAGACCTGGTAGGGATAAATTTTTTTGTGCCAAAAATTCCCCTCTTTTGTCCGAGGACTGGTAGTAAGCTGTTCGTAAAGCGTATCCATGGCCCGACGATATTTTATCTTCCCCGTTAATTCATACAAGGTAAAAAGGTTTTTACCTTGATTAATATTGTCAAGGTTATAGTCTTCCTTCTCATAAGTGGCAATGCTGCCGTCTTCTCGGATAAAATACCCCACAAAACCGTCCGCGAAGTCCAAATAGCGGCTCTCGCCGGTCAACTCATGCAACGCTAGCACGGCGGTTATCATACAGCCATCGATATAATTCCACTTATTTGGGGCACCTGAGCGGACTTTCTCGATGTTCCACATGGGGTTTTCGGCATCGGAATGGATCAGCAGATCATCGACATACTCTTTTAGCAGTTGCATAATCTGCCGTTCATCCATGAATAGGCACCTCCTCGAGGATAGTGTTTCCCAGCCGGATAATGGGCTCACCCTCATATCCTTCGAGCTGGACGCTCTCTAATTTGATATGCGCGACATTTGCGGCAAAAATCCCCACCCTGCACATAGGCTCAATCCCATCCATCATAGCAGGATACCCCCTCTGGGCCTCAGCCGCAAAGGAGACCGACACATTTTTCATCTCCACCATCTCTATAGGCTGTTCAGGCAGGCCGTAGAAGAACATGGCGGCATACTGCGCCCCGGTGCAGGTGATATCTTGAACCGTGAGTGTTCCGACACGCGGTGTTCGTTCATCAACGAGCAGCGCAGATTTTTCCGATACATATGCGCTTTTTCCATCTGGATCACAAAAATAAAACATATTGATCACAAACGGCGTCAGTACGTTCTCCATGACGATATTGCGATAAAACACGCGGTCAATCACGCTGCTTCTTCCCCGGCCTCGGCGTGTCTTCACCCGAAGACCGCGGTCGGTACCCCGCATGAGGCACTGCTCAACCACTACATTGCTGACGCCACAAGAAATTTCACTTCCAACGACCACCGCACCGTGCCCTCGCTCCAAAAGACAGTTCCGCACGAGAATATCCCGGCTCTCCCGAGGGTGATAACAGCTCATATACCGCTTACCGCTTTTGATGGAGATGCAGTCATCCCCCACTGAGATGCGGGCGCCGATAATGCGCACATTCACACAGCACTCGGGGTCGATGCCATCAGTGTTGGGGCTGTCATCAGGATTCCATACGTAGATATTAAGCAGATTGATATCGGCGCAGTAATAGGGGTGGATGGTCCAGGCCGGACTGTTTCGCACGTTAATCCCCGCGAGGGTCACACGCTCACAATGAGACAGAAATACTGTCCGCGGCCGCCATGCGGCTCCCCGGCGGGTTTTATAGGACTGCCACCAGCCACCCTGTGCGCCGTTCCCATCCAGTGTTCCCTCACCACAGATGGTTAGGTCGTGGGCACGAATGGCAGTGATCAGACTGGCGTAGCTATCCAAAGGGTTGCCTTCCCACGTGCCCAGATTATAGCGATCTTGACCGTTTTCGTCAAAAAGCATGCCGGGCAATACCGGATACCGGCTCCAATCGGTCTGTGCCAAAAGAGTTGCCCCTTTTTCAAGATAGAATGTCATATCACTTTTTAAAAACAGCGGCCCCGTCAGGTAGTTTCCCGCCGGAAGATAAACCGTTCCATTGGGCACACAGGCGGCAATTGCAGCCTGAATAGCGGCGGTGCAATCGGTCTCTCCGTTCCCCCGGGCACCGAAATCGGTTACGTCGAGGCGCAGCTCTTCTTTTGAAGTGCGAAAGGTCAAATGACCGACCACACCGGTTTCAAATGTCACAAGCAGATCATACAAATGATCTGGTCTCAAGCCAACCAATGTGAAGCAGTTTTGCTCAAAACGACCCCAAGCCTCGCCGTTGAGGGTCACGGCAAAGGGGCTGGGTGCCGCATATTGTGTTGCCGTATCTAATTCCAATACAGCGCATTGCGCTGTAACATGGCACAATGTGATGTTCATGTTCACCAAACTTTCCTGATCCACTTGTGTTTTTTCCACTGTTATTTATAATAAGGAAGAAGGCTCTTGAAGGGGGAATTCATTATGGTTAGCCAAGCAGTTCTGTCGCCCCATAGTGATTTTTTTATTGATCAAATCCATCATGATGAAAATTACGAGATGGATTCTTTTCATTTTCACAAAAAATATGAGATTTACTATCTGCTGGACGGTGCCTGCAGGTATTTTATTGCTGACTCGGCATATCTAATCAGCCCCGGGAATCTGGTAGTGATCCATTCGGATGAGGTACATAAAGTCTGCGCAGTTGGAAACGAAGGACACACACGCATTGTCACAAACTTTAGCGAAGAAATGATTCTCTCCGTAAACGGTGCCAGTGATTTCAATCTTTTTGAGTGCTTTGAGAAGCGCATCCACGTGGTCAATACCCCTATGCGTAAGCGCCCGTTGCTGGAAAGTATCTTCAAGCGGCTGCTGGAAAAGAAGGATGAAACCGACAACTTTAATATCATCAAGCGCAAACTGCTGCTCACTGAGTTGCTGCTTTACGCCAATGAATGTATGTCCCTCCAGCAGGAACCGGAGTACGGACGCGTTAAAAACCAGTTGATTGAGGATATCCAGCAGTTCATCACCGAAAATTACACGCAGGAACTGAACCTGACCATCATTGCGTCCAACTTTTATATCAGCATCTCTTATCTGTCCCGGCTTTTTAAGCAGGTGACCACCCTGAGCATCGTCGAGTATATCAACAGCGTGCGGGTTATGGCGGCAAAGAATCTGTTAGAGAGTACAACCATCAAGGTCAGCGAAGTCGCACTGCTATCCGGCTTTTCTACCTCTGTTCACTTTACCCGCATCTTTAAAAGCGGTACCGGTCTGTCGCCGCAGCAATACCGAAAAATGTACCGAGCAAATTTTTAATTGTATGAATTCTTGATTTTAATAAGACAAACGTCGCTGCCATAAGCAGCGGCTTTTGTTTTATTAAGTTACTGTAGTTGTTCACTTTCAGCCTCTTGAAGCCGGTGTGGGTCCAGCACGCAAGTCAACGTCCGTGCCAGAAAGGCATGAACGAACACACCAAAGCCGATACACAGACTCATGGCGTTGGCGTACAGATTCACGCAGTTTAACAGGATGAAGGCACCCCAGCATAAGCCCAGATATAGCGTGCGCCCCGGGCGTGCATAGGCCACACCCAGTGACCCGATAACCACCGATTTCAGATTTAAGTCGGTGTAGCCTATGGCGGCAAAGCCGTAGATAAAAGCCAGACTCCACAGGACGCAGAGCACGAGGGTGAGCACCGCCGCCACGCGTGAAATAAAACCGGAAGCCACATAGTTCCAGAAAAAGAGATTGAGCACAAGCAATGCACCAGATAGAATCAATACCACAAACAGCAAACTGGCGCGTTGCCATTTGCTGCGAAATGCGGCAAAGTAAAGTGCTGAAACTGGCGCATCATTCCCCAGCTTGTGTGCCATGCTGACGCTGTATAAAGCGGACAATGAGGCACCCAGCGTGACAAGCGGTAAACTTGTCACCAGCCAAAGTAGGTGCAAAATCACCACATCTGACACTCTGGAAAGCACTTTATACACAGGCCCGTCATAAGCAAACATACTGATCCTCTCCTTTTGCAGTTATCCCTTCACGCTGCCCGCTGAGATGCCCTCTACGAACTGGTTCTGAGCCGCAAAGAACACAATTAAAGACGGGATGATGGAAATGAGCGATACTGCGAGCACGCGGTTCCATTCAAAGCCTACATCGGCATCCATCGAAAGCTTGACAAAGATGGTGGCCGGGTAATATAGGGGCGTTTTAACATAAAGCAGCGGCCCCATGAAGTCGTTGGAGGACCACATAAATTGAAACAGAGCGACCGATACCATGGCAGGTTTAAGCATAGGAATAATCACGTTCCACAGCACACCCAGCTCCCCGCAGCAATCAATCTTGGCCGCTTCATCCAGCTCGCGTGGGATATTGCGCATAAACTGAATGAGCATAAATACAAAATAGGTATCTACTGCAAATAGTGTGGGGACGACCAGCGGCAGATAGAGGGGTGAATCCACCCAGCCAAATTTCGTAAACATCGCAAACTGGGGTACGTTAAGCACCACCTGGGGCAAAAACAGCGTACTCATCAGCACAGCAAACATGATGCTCCGGCCTTTAAAGTTGAATCGCCCAAAGCCATATGCGGTGAACGTAGCCGAAATAACGGTGAAAACCACCTTAGGGATAACATATTTAAAAGTATTAAGGATGGACTGAATCAGATTGATGGCGCCACCGTAATCATTGTTAGCGTTGCGATAAGCGTCCAAAGTGGGGTTTTGGGGAATCAATCCGATGTTGGTAAATATCTCATTGTTTGTCTTAAAGGTCGCGCTAACCATCCATAAAAGCGGATAGACCATCAAAAAGCCCACCGCAATGAGCACGAAATACCGCAAAAAGGTCGAAAACTTTTTATTTTTACCCGTGACCATTATTTCGACCTCCCGTCGTCATCGCCGTAGTAGACCCAGTATTTCTGGCTCATAAAAGCTACCGCAGACAAAAGCATGACGATGATAAACAACACCCATGCCATAGCGCTGGCCATACCCATATGATAGGTTCTGAAAGCATTGTTATAGATCAACAGTGAAATCAGGGTTGTGGAATTGAGCGGGCCGCCTCTTGTGATAATATAGGGGCCGTTAAATTCCTGAAAAGCCTGCACAAGTTGGGTGATGAGGTTATAAAAGATCACAGGAGTGATCATTGGAATCGTAATGGAGGTAAACTGTCTCCAGGAGCTGGCACCGTCAATGGTTGCCGCCTCGTAAAGATCCTGCGGGATGCCTTTGAGTGCCGCTAGGAACACCACCATGGCCGAGCCAAACTGCCACACGCGCAAGAATGAAATCACCAACAG
>JAEWNU010000069.1 GCA_023456995.1 Bacillota bacterium | reverse complement strand
TGTCTGGTGAGAGCGGTAGAATCACCGCTTCGCTCAAGCGAGAAAGGGTCAGATTGCGTGCAAACCGTCCACGGAACTCGCTCTCCAATACCTTTATGATATCACGAGAATTTTCAATGCAGACCTGCGAGAATTTAAAAACTGCTCCGCGCTCGCATTCTTTATAAAACCGGGGGAATGCATAAGGCAGCACCAAATTGATTGCCGGAGTCAGGCCAGGCACTGAGGGCTCGTCGTGGCCCACCGTGTCTCCACCGATGAACGGATACATGGTCGATTCGACGAACCACGCCCGAAGGTTTGGCACAAAATAGACGCAATCGGCCTTCATGCCTTTAGTGCGCATCAAATCGCGTCCCCTGCCGCTCATCACCCCCACAAGCACTCGGTCGATGGATATCCCCTCATGTTCGAACAACGGTGACAGGGCATTGATTCGGTTGCCGGAATGCAGTAGATCATCCACCAGAATGGCTGGTCGACTAAAGGATTTAATAGTGCGTATCTGGCTTTCAAGCGGTGCATAGCCCGGAAATGCTTCAATGGTAAATGAACGCAAATCCTGTGCAAAAACCTTATCGGTGTGAATCGTTTTGGTGATGGTGTTTGGAATTGCATTGCCACGCAGAATTTTGCCAAAGGGTACACACATTTTTCCACCTAGCACCCGAGGGAAGGTCGGCTTTGCGGGCACATTGTTCGCTTCAACAATTTTACGCACCAGCCGGTGGTAGATAACCTCAGCGTTTAGTGACAGAATCAGCGTGCCGGGGTAAAGACCCGTCAGTGCT
Source organism: Bacillota bacterium (assembly GCA_023456995.1). Lineage (GTDB taxonomy): Bacteria > Bacillota > Clostridia > Oscillospirales > Ruminococcaceae > Yanshouia. Next base: position 4,645 of record JAEWNU010000069.1, on the reverse strand, counting down.
TCCTGCATTCGGATGTGTGCCTGTCGAATGGCATCAAGGACGTTTGAGCTTGAAGAGAAGGGTTCCTTAAGCGTAGTTGCCAGATTTTGAATGAGTACAACGGGCGAGCGCATATCCACCAGCAACAATGGCCTGTCGCTACTCACTTTTGCCAAAACAAACCCTTGTCTTTGCAGCAGGTCGATATCAGCGCTTTCGCTTTTACGGTTGGTTGGATAATAAACGGCATAGCCGCAGTCTTCAGCCATTGCACAGGATAATGCCTCCGTCATCAGCAGCTGTCCGATGTTATAGCTGGTATTGGGATGACGAACCAGATGCAGCCCCGTCAACAGCAAAATGCGGCCCGCAGTGCGCTGACGCACATAATTGGTAAGTTTGGCGTCCTGCAACGTGTCAAACAAGTCGATGGCACTGACAATCCGCATAGTCAGATAACCTAGAATACACGCGTCGTTTTCAGTATCCCGTAAAATAAGGACATCATCACGCAAATCAAAGTGCGGCGGACGGTTTTTCCCCGAAGTGACGGCAGTCAGCAGCTCAGCGCGCTGGGCATCGTCCGGGTGTAAGGTCAGCGAAAAATCAAGATGTCCGGCGTGATAAAGGCTCTTATACTGCGGCTCACGAAGATAAAGACTGTTGCGGTAGATATAGTCCTGAACGGTAGGGTCAATCAAATTGGATATATCACGCCCCAAATCGATATTCTCGCGTATTCTGGTGGAGCTGATATCCTCGAGATAAGGGGGGAGCTGTAATTGGAGCACCTTGCCCTGAATGCTGCGCAGATCAGCCTCAGTCTCGGGACCATCTGCGCTACTGACACGGCGAAAAACAATGTGGTTCATTTCCCGAACACAGCCTGCAACAGCAGGAACCTTGTAAGATGAAGCGTTGGCCACCACATCGCTGCCAACCGCCAGATAGAGCTCTCGCCCGGCAAAAACTTGACGTAGGCGGTCGAGATCGCGCGGGTTGGCCAAATTCACTGGAATATCGTGCGGAAACAAATAAACATCAAAGGTGTCTGCCACCGACATATTGACAATCTGGCGGCGCACCAAGGCAGGTTGGGCTTTTTTTGACCAGGAAAATTCGTCGATGGCGAGATAGACCTCAAAGCCCATGTCGCGAATGCTTTGTACAATCCCCTTATGAGAGAGTGAAAAGGGGTCAAAAGTACCAGGAAAAAAGGCAGCGCGCTCCGGTGGTGCAAAACGAAAAGGCCCATCCTCTATTTTATAAAGCACCAAAAAGCGGTAAATATGGGACAGTGCCGCCGCCGTATAAAAAAAGGTCAGTTCGCGTTCCTCATTCTCGCTGATGAGGCACAGCAGCTTTTTAGCCACTAGAACAAACAGTGCGGACTTGTCCACATAGGTCATCACCTTGGAAGCAAAAAGCTCCTCGCCCAAAATGCGTAGCGTCTCCTGCCGCACCGGCTCACGATAAGAAGCCAAACCTTTGAGCAATAGCCCGGCCAGCCTGTTACGCCGGGCAATCAGCGTAGTGGCATCCTGCCCAAATCGTTCTGCGTAGACCGCGTAGCCTGCCAAGATAGCCCCCACCGTGCCTAGTGCGGCGTTAACCGCAACGCTACTGGCAGAACAGAGCAGATTTTCCATCTGATCAATCAACTCATCAAGCTCCCGCGGAGGCAGCCATAGCGAAAAACGCCCCAAATAATCCGGGATGTATTTTGATAGATCAGATTGTCCGGTCTCCAATGCTTTTGAAAGTTCAACAGCAATTTCGTTGCGGCGCTCCGGCGTCAGCTCGGGTGCCATCGTCAGCAGGGCGGTGCCCGCCATTCGGCGTACAACTACGCTTTCGCCCACCTTAATCAGGTTGGAAAAATGGGTTGCAATGTGCAAAATATTGGTGTGATTGCCCTGCTCGACCAGATCGAGCAGATACTCCACACCAACAGCCTTCATAATCCAAGGGGTGGCGGTTTTGAGGTTATCTAAAAAAATGTTGGAAACGGCAGACTGTCGGCTTAAAAAGCTATCTTGCGCTGTGGTGTCATATCCAAGCATCCGCCCCAAGTGCGCCTGCAAAAACAACAGCGGAGTGCTGCCCTCACAGTCGGCCTTCTCAGCGGCGCGGGCAATTTCTTCGCGCAGCGGGTCACGCTGCGGCAGCATATAGATCAGATGTCTAAACAGCCGCAGGGCAGCCGCCTTTTGAGGTATCTCGCCCTTTCGAAGCCACCACATTGCAAAATGCACAAGCTTGGCCGATTCCTCTACGCCGCAAAAGGCAGCAGGGATATTCACAACCGAGTCAAGCAGGGCGAAGGCAGCATCAGGGTCAACCGCAGCAGGATTTTCGTAATGGTCAAATAGCTCATTGGCAAAAACCGCAGCATCAATATCAGAACAGGAGGCCAGCAGGGCATCTATCGCCAGCTTGGCCGTATAACGTATTTTACTGATTTGCTGGGGCGTCAGTCGGCTGTCCGGATGGATGAGCCGGTTAAAATAGTCGCACCACAGCTCATAGTGGCGGGTGTCGCCCGGGGCCGGTTCACACCCGGCGGGCTGTTCTTTGCGGTAACCGGAGTGAAACCCCGCCAGAATGCGGCCAATCAAGGATGCAGCCTGTCGGCGAATGTCACCATCTGGGTACATGAGCAGCTCGTATAAAAATGAAAGTGTCTGCTCTTTTTGCGCAACGCTCCAATAGGTAAAATACTCTTCAAAAACGGATACATAAGCCCGAAGTCGGTCGGGGGATTTCTCGCTGCGGGCGGCTTCAAGAATGTTGCCAAACAACTGGTCGTGTCCCAGCCGATGCATCAGGCGAATGTTATGATCCACTGTCCGGTACCGTAGTGCTGCCACTGCCTCATCCATGCTCATTAGTGCCGCATCCTTAGGCAAGACAGGTTGCACAGCGCACAGTGTCAGCGTCGTATCAACCCCGAATGAGCGGATATATTCTTCAAAATCTTGCAGCTTGGCATAAACAAACTGATATCTACGACGTTTGGCTGTGTCGACATTGTCTAACTTTTGTAAAATCACTTCAAAAGAATCGGCTAGAGAAAATATCTGAGCGATTTCATACCCATTTATATCTCGAGATTGCTTAACTCGAAAATCGGCATAAACGAGTAGTAACGACTCTGAGGATAGACTTTCAATCTCAAGATCCCATACGGAATGATTAGCCGCAATACGTCCAATATCATGGAGTCCCCGCTCAGCGCACCAGATATCTGTATAATGATAATGCAGGTAAGGTACCCTCTCACCATTTTTGCACCCGAATTTGCCGATATCGTGAACAGCTGCCGCCGCCGACAGCAACGGTAAATCAACCAGCCCGCCACCAGCATGGAAAGCCCGCGCGCAGGTCATGGCTACATGGTGCACCCCTGCGATATGCTCCAGCGTTCGAAACTCAGTGGTTTCGTGTCCCAGCCGCAATAGTTCGAAAACGAAATCCTCTTTAAACCATCCGCAAAATCGGCGGTATTCATCGGCGCTGTCGTTGTCTTTCAACTCCTCTTCGGTACAAAAAGCGAAATCAAATTGCGACGAGAAGGGCAGCAGTGCCCGCTCCTCCTCCAACATTTGCTGCAAAACCCGCAGATAGCACAGCGCGCCATCCCACTGTCGCTTATCTTGCAATGCCTCGGTTTGCGGAAACTGCAAAGCATTGGCAACCTCATAGGCGCAGTTAAGCCACCCTTCAGGCGGTTCGGGCGAAATGCTGTCCAAAAGAGGACGGACGATAGCCAGAACTTCACCGCAGGTCATCCGCTGATGAATGGGCAGTAGCGCAGACACCGCCTGTCCCCAGTCGATACGCTCGAACAAAACTGTGGCCGATCGTGCTGACATGTTCAACCTATTCAAGAAGCGTTTGTCGATTAGTGCTTGAAAAATACGTGCGCCGACCTGTCGCTCAAATTGATCCTCCATGGTATCCTCCCAACTGCCTAGGAAGGCAAGCGGTCTTTAATTCTAGACGGTGGGTAGCTAATAGTTAATAAATATCTATAACAATAATGCCACAAACGTAAAACACGAAGTGAAATAATTATCCATCAAAAGGCGATTCTCAGATTAAGGGTGAGCCTTGGACATTTCTCGGTATAATAGTAATCTTGCAGCTATTATACCACAAGCGTAAAGCGTGCAGTGAGATAGGAACCAATTGAAGATATTTTATTTCACGCAGAAGCCGCTATTGGTTCTTGTTCACCTTATTATCTATTTTATTATACTGCACTCATAGGCGCGAGAAAAGGCAAGTCTTTAAAATTTCTCAACAAAGGCGTGTAGATACACCGACTAAAACCTGAACTAGAAGTATCACGTATAAAAACCGCGCCGGCCAATACCGTTTTAAGCGGCATCAACCGGCGCGTATTATGTTCACCCAAGTTCTATGTTCATCTGCTTTTGCGCGTCGTTAAAACCGCTGCCGCTCAGCAACGGAACACAGTGCCTTAGATATGGCCCCCGCCAGAACGCAGCAGGCAACCGCCTCAATCAACCCGTTGATACCCACAAAAGCCAACGCAAATGAAAAGACGCCGCTTGTCCCCATTCCGGCGACTATTTTTTGAATAAAATCTGTTTTGTAAAAGAACAGAACCAAAAAGCTCATGAAAAACACCGTATTAAAT
>JAEWNU010000068.1 GCA_023456995.1 Bacillota bacterium | reverse complement strand
AATCTTCTCAGAGCACTATCCAACGACTCATTGTCCTTAACACGAATTTCTGACATTTACTATTCCCTCCCAACGCCCTAGGCAGGAGTATTTATCCTGATAGAGGATAACACGAATATTATACAATAGTCTACACAACAGTGTCAAGTCCTCATGCAGTCTATTTTGCGACAATATTCACGAGCTTATTTGGTACAACAATTTCTTTGACGATAGTTTTGCCTTCGAGCGCGGCGGCAATCTCAGGAACGGCTTTCACAGCTGCAAGCGCCGCAGCGTCGTCACAATCCATCGAAATCTCTACGCGCCCGCGCAGCTTACCAGAAATTTGAATTGCAATTTCGACAGTTTTATCAATGCATTTTGCCTCGTCATAGGTCGGCCAGCTCTGCTGAAAGAGCATTCCGCCGAAGTTGCAGATTTCCCACAGTTCCTCGGTCATATGCGGTGCAAAAGGATTTAACAGCAGCAGCAAAGTCTTATACTCGCCGCGGGTAATCTGTTTATTATCTGAAATTTCATTTAAAAGGCTCATCATAGCCGCAATGGCGGTGTTGAACGCCAGTACCTCGATGTCATCGGTGACCTTGCGGATGGTTTTGTGCATGGCGCTTTCGAGTTCCTTGGAGTAACCGTCGCCGTCCACCAACACATCCTGAAGCGCCCACACGCGCTCTAAGAAACGGGTGCAGCCCTTAATTGAAGAAGATTTCCACGGTGCTGCTTTTTCAAAATCGCCCATGAACATCTCATACATGCGCATGGTATCGGCACCGAAGGTGTTGACGATGTCGTCAGGGTTGATGACGTTACCGCGCGATTTGCTCATCTTAACGCCATCCTCGCCCAAGATCATGCCGTGGCTCGTACGCTTGGCATAAGGCTCGGGCATTGAAACAACGCCGATATCATATAAAAACTTATGCCAGAAGCGAGAGTATAGCAGATGCAGCGTCGTGTGCTCCATGCCGCCGTTGTACCAGTCAACCGGCATCCAGTAATCGAGCGCCTCCTTGGGGGCAATGGCGGTGTCGCAATGGGGTGCAATATAACGCAGGAAATACCACGACGAACCTGCCCACTGAGGCATGGTGTCGGTCTCGCGGCGTGCAGGCGCACCACACTTCGGGCACTTGACGTTAATCCAGTCCTCAAGGTGTGCCAGCGGTGATTCGCCATCCTCGGTTGGCTCGTAGGACTGAACCTCCGGCAGGCGCAGCGGCAGCTCGCTCTCATCGAGCGGCACATAACCACAATGCGGGCAGTACACAATCGGAATCGGTTCGCCCCAGTAGCGCTGGCGGGCAAAAACCCAGTCACGCAGCTTATAGTTCACCTTCTCATGTGCCAGCTTGTTCTCAGAAAGGAACTCGACAATTTTCTTCTTGGCTTCGTCCACGGTAAGGCCGTCGAGCATACCGGAATTGACCATCATGCCGGTCGCGCAGTCGACAAAGGCTTCTTTTTCAACGTCTCCGCCCTTGACCACCTCAATGATGGGCAGATCAAACTTCTTGGCAAACTCCCAGTCGCGGGTGTCGTGACCCGGAACCGCCATGATTGCGCCGGTGCCGTAGCTCATAAGGACGTAATCCGAGACAAAAATCGGAATCTCTGTATTATTGACAGGGTTAACCGCCGCAACGCCTTCAAGACGCACGCCGGTCTTCTCTTTTGCCAACTCGCTGCGCTCAAAGTCGGACTTGTGCGCTGCTTCTTCCTGATAGGCACGAACGGCATCGAAATTTTTGATTTTGCCCTCCCACTTTTTGAGGAAGGGGTGCTCGGGGCTCATGACCATATAGGTCACACCGAAGAGTGTGTCGGGGCGGGTGGTGAAAACGGTCATCACATCGCCGGTGGTGGTTTTAAAATCCACCTCGGCACCGGTGGAACGGCCGATCCAGTTTTTCTGAGAAACCTTGACTCTGTCTATGTAGTCGACAAGGTCAAGATCGTCGATCAGACGCTGCGCATATTCGGTGATCTTGAGCATCCACTGACTCTTAACCTTGTGGATAACCTCACCGTGACAACGCTCGCAGGCCCCGTTGACGACCTCTTCGTTAGCCAGAACCACCTTGCAGGAGGTGCACCAGTTGACGGCCATTTCCTTTTTATAAGCAAGACCCTTTTTGAAGAGCTGAAGGAAAATCCACTGCGTCCACTTGTAGTAGTCGGGGTCGGTGGTGTTGACCTCGCGATCCCAGTCAAACGAAAGCCCCAAAGCCTTTAGCTGCGCCTTAAAATTCGCCACGTTACCCTTGGTGACAATTTCGGGGTGAATGTGGTTTTTTATCACAAAATTTTCGGTCGGAAGGCCGAACGCATCCCAGCCCATCGGGTAGAGCACGTTGTAGCCCTGCATTCTGCGCTTTCGCGAAACGATATCCAGCGCGGTATACGAGCGCGGATGCCCGACATGCAGCCCCTGTGCAGAAGGGTATGGAAACTCCACCAGCGCATAAAATTTGGGCTTGGAATAATCCTCAAGAGCCGCAAACGCTTTTTTCTCATCCCAGATGCGCTGCCACTTACTCTCGATCGACTTAAAATCGTACTTCAAGGTGACTTCACTCTCCAATCAACATCTCTGCCGTTTTATTTGACTTGTCGAAACGCCTTCGCCTTGCTCGACTTTTATTTCAGTTTCCAAAAGCGAGGCACATGCCAAACCGCTTTCATGGGTAATCGACTTCGCCGATCACTGTGGGTGCAAAAATATCCACAACGGCCCGACCGTTCTTTCACACTATCTTTTGGCACCAGGCAAAGCGATGGTTTCGAAATTTATAAATCCTAATTATTCGTTCCACGCAACCTCGGGTGCATCGCCCCAAAGCCGTTCCAATGAATAAAACTCTCTTGCCTCTTTCATAAAAATGTGAATTATCACATCATTGTAGTCCATCAAAATCCACGACGCAGAGTTATATCCCTCAATGCGTCTGGGCTCAAGACCCTGCGCTGAAAGCTTTTCATCTACCGCGTCCGCCAGCGCCTTGACCTGTGTGGTCGAATTGCCGGTGGCAACGACAAAATAGTCGCCAATACTGGTCAGCGTGCCGATGTGCAGCACCCGCACGTCGTCCCCTTTTTTGCTGTCGATCAACTGGGCGACCTCTTTGGCTCTGTCCAATGCTGTCATTAATAAACCTCCTCAATCATTTTTGCGTATTACAACGCCTTCGGCGTTATTATCATTATACTCGTTGTTTGGGTCTTCATAGTCCCAACTAAAATCGAACAGCGAATCGGTTTCTTCCTGTCGTGGCTCATTAGGCAGAGGCTGCTCGCTCCCTTCGGGCGGATAAGCCAGCTGCAACGCCCACGGGTCAACCGGATTTCCTGCCCGCACACTCGCGTTGAGCATCTCCGCCAGCTTAAAGCGATTGATGCAAAGCACGGAGTAGCCGTGATAGGTCACGCCATAAACCGGTAATGTTTGAATGGTAACGCTGTCGGTTGACAGCCCCATGCTGACATCGATGAGCGAGCGTATCTCAGAAAATGGAATCGTCGTCTTAACATGGCCAAAATTCTTCGCTGCAATTTTAAAAGCCTTAAATTTCCCAAGGTTTTTGACCGACTGCATAGCCGACAGCATAAACTGCTTTTGCACCTTCAGCCGATCCAAGTCCCCCATTTCATAACCCTTTCGGTAGCGCAGTAGCCATTCGGCCTGTTCGCCTGAAAGTGTCTGAGGGCCAGCGGGAATCGTTTTCCCAGGTAAAAACTCGATGGCACGTTCCAGATTAATAGTGACACCGCCCACCGAATCGACCAGCGCCCGCACCCCCGCCAGCGTAATGACAGCCGTACCGTCAACCTTTAACCCAAGCTGAGAGGATACAACGCTCCGGATATTCTTAGCTGGCTCTTCAGTATTAAAATTCAGGCAGAGCGAATTGATCTTGCCTGTTACAGACTGCGTACCAACAAACAGATCGCGCGGGATCTGCAGCACCTGAACACGGTGGTTGGTCAAGTCTAGCTGCGCATAAATAATCACATCTGCCAAAGAACGGGTGTGGTCAATGCCGCAAAGCAGCAGACCATAGTGATTACTGCTTTTTAGCTGCGCAGGTAGCTCTGCTGAATAATCCACCTCGGAATGCTCCCCTTCCTGTTCGACCAGTAGCTGTGGCTGAGGGGACACCGACGTATTCTGGCGCTTTTCAAGCGGCGAAACCTGCCGCCTGTGCTGCGCAATGAGCGCCGAAGTGACCAGCGCCGAAGCGGCGAACAGCCCCACACAAACTAAAACTGAAAGAAACACCCTGGATTTTTGCGACAACCGAAACAGCTCCCTTTCGAGCCTTAACCCCCCTGCGCAGTTTGCAACAGATATTGGTTATAGGCATTTAGGGTATCAGTCATCACGGGCGCATCATTTTTTAGCAGCTTTCCAATTGAATACTGCAACGATTCCAGCATAGCGGCTTTGATGGAGCGGTGAGCCTTGGCTCTGAGCGCTTCAACGCCCGGATAATCTCTGTCGGCGGAAATGAGATCCGCCAGATAGATAATCTCCTCAATGCGTGTCATATCTCCACGGCCCGTGGTATGATACCTTACCGCATCTATTATTTGGGCGTTTAGCACCGATAATTCACGCTGAATGTAAATTGCTGCCGCAAAACCGTGCCAAACAGGCAGACTTTGCAGAAATATCGGGTCTTTAATTATATCAGAACCTGCCAGAAGATTCAACATTTCCTCCCTGCTGCGCTCTTTGCAGCAGTCGTGGAGAAGGCCGGCCAGATAGGCCATATCGCCGTTTTCACCCCAGGTCTGGGCGAGGCGCAATGCCTCGCTGGCCACGTTAAGCGAATGGATGAACCGCTCGCGCGAAAGAACACCCCGCAGCCACGCGGTGAGTTGGTCAAGATCGACCAGAAGTTTTTGCGTTCGGCCATACAGCCCGTTTTGAACGATGTAACGTTCAACTAGGGGCGGAAGATTCTCAGAAGCACATTCCTGCGCACGCAACTCGCTGGAGCTGACAATGAGCGGATCGACTTTTACCACCTGCGTTTGCGCACCTGCGGCATTGAGCCGGTCGCGCTGGGCCAGAAGCTTTTCATTCTCGCCTACCTCACGCGGGATTGCGACAATTCTGGCCAGCCGCATAATTTCACTGGCACAGCGCCACTGGTCAACCGTATAAAACATGTCGCTGCCCACCAACAGAATCAATTCATCCGAAGGACGCTCGACACTAAGCAGGCGCAGTGTATCAACGGTGTAGCTGATGCCGCCGCGCA
>JAEWNU010000067.1 GCA_023456995.1 Bacillota bacterium | reverse complement strand
GTGAGCAGATATTTCTTTTCGGTACGCTCAAATTTCATCAGTGCTGCCATTGCGTTTTCCCCCTTAAAGTTTATCGGCTGCCGCGTTTGCAGCGGCATGTTGTCGTTGTTGTGGCTAAATAATAGCGTGTTTACCTTAAATTAGTCTGAAAAAGCGATTTCAGATTAATTTCAGCTTTTTAAATTACAATACTTGCAGGCACATCACGATAAAAGTATTATTAGAAGAGTCTAAAGTGGGAGGATTCAAAGGATGCGGGTATTGATTGTCGAGGATGAGCAGCGTCTTGCCGAGGCGCTATGCCAGATATTAATCGAGCAGAAATATAGCGCAGAAATAGTCTATAACGGCGAAGATGGGCTGGAATATGCCAAAAGCGGTCTATACGACGTTATTATATTAGATGTAATGTTGCCAAAAAAAACGGGATTTGAGGTTGTGCGCGAACTGAGGCGGGCCAAAAACGCAACCCCTGTGCTGATGCTGACCGCCCGCGATGAAATTGGCGACAAGGTTACCGGTCTGGACTGCGGCGCGGATGACTATATGACTAAACCTTTTTCCCCCGAGGAGTTAATGGCCCGCGTGCGTGCACTCACGCGCAGGCAGGGGGACGTACAGCTCGAGGCGCTGTCTTTCTGTGATCTGATACTGTCGCTTGCCACTTATACGTTGTCGCGCGGGGTTAAATCGGTGCATCTCGGCTTTAAGGAATTTGAGGTGCTGCGAATTCTAATGTCGAACAGCAATCAGATTGTGTCGAAGGAGGAACTGATTCTAAAGGTATGGGGTGCGCAATCCGAGGCCGAAGATAACAACGTGGAGGCGTACATATCTTTTTTACGCAAAAAGTTTTTCTTTTTAGGATCTAAAGTAACGATCGGCACTGTGCGCAAGGTGGGGTATCGCCTAGAGGGGGGAGCCCAATGATTAAAAAGCTCCGCAAAAAGTTTGTGATCATCAACATGTCGCTTGTTACGGCTGTGCTGTTTGTGGTTGTTGGGGCCTCCTGCATATCGGGCTATCAGAACAGTGTGTCAGAAAGCAAGCGCGCGCTGGAACGCGCCTGGGCGACACCCCCGAAATTTGAACTTTCCGACCGTTGGTTCAAGCCACCGAAAGGAGGCTTTTCGTTGTTTCCGGTATTTGGGGTTGCATTGGACCAAAATGGCGAAATTCTATCGGTGATGTCCAACAATGTGGAAGTCTCGGACGAGCTAGTGCAACAGGCGGTGGAGTCTGCACTTTCAAGCGGCAGTACCGAAGGCGTTCTCGGTGATTTGATGCTACGCTATCGTGTTGAGAAAACCCCATTGGGACTAAGACTGGCCTTTATTGACCGAACCCACGAGTTACGGTCGCTGCTAAAGCTGCTTTTGACGTCTCTGGCGGCGCTGCTGGGCGGTTTTGCAGCATTTTTGCTGGTCAGCCTTTATCTTTCGCGTTGGGTGCTGCGTCCGGTTGAGCGGGCGTGGGAGCAACAGCGGCAATTCGTGGCCGATGCTTCCCACGAACTTAAAACGCCCCTGACTGTGATTTTGGCGAACACCGGTATACTGCTTTCTCACCAGAATGACACGATTGAGCAGCAGCGCAGATGGATAAAAAATACAGAGGCAGAAGCTGAACGTATGAAGCAGTTGGTGGACGACCTGTTATTTTTAGCAAAAGCGGACGCTGTTTCCTCACCTTTACCGCACACAACAATTGATTTCAGCGATCTGGTGTGGAGCAGAGTACTGCCGTTTGAATCGGTGGCGTTTGAACAAGGGCTAAAGCTCGACAGTGATATTCCTTCCGACATTATGGTGCACGGTGATGTGGGGCAGCTGCGGCAGGTGTGTGCGATTTTGTTGGATAATGCCTGCAAATATGCCGGCGAAAAGGGTAGGGTGTTCGTTCAGCTTGAGGTCGCACAGGACAAAATACGTCTGAAGATCAACAACACCGGCGCGCCAATTCCACCTGAGAAGCTCAAACACATTTTTGAGCGATTTTATTGTGTCGACGCTTCCCGAGCAAGGGAAAAAGGCGGTTATGGGCTAGGGTTGGCCATTGCACAGAGCATTGTCACAGCGCATAAGGGAAGCCTTACTGCTCAAAGTGATCCCCAAAACGGAACTACTTTTATCGCAACCCTGCCAAAAGCCTAAACCTGCGCACAACAAGCTAATTTGCAAAATTCAAAATAAAAATGCACCGCGGCGATAAGCATAAAAATTTGCTTTCCACCGCGGCAATTTATATGTTAAAGTTCTTTGGCCTTTCTAATATTATCCTTAAAACAAGAGATCTGCTAGATTTTGGCATTAGCCCGTCCTGTGACTTCATAGAATATTAATGCTAATATCCTAATCTGATGGGAAACCGATTTTAGATTGTCATCTCAATCGATATTAGCATAAAGACAATCAGGCCTATGCCAGAAGGATGGATAGCATGAAGCAACAATTGCTGCAAAAAATTGCAGACCGTTCCCTAGTGATGGGGGTGATCGGGTTAGGCTACGTCGGCTTGCCGCTGGCGGTGGAAAAAGCGCGAGCGGGATTTCGCACCATTGGGTTTGATGTTCAGCGTCATAAGGTGAATGCCGTTAACCAAGGCGAAAACTATATCGGCGAAGTGGTTTGCGAGGCACTGGGGCCGCTGGTTAAAAGTGGTCGCCTAAGTGCCACTGATGATTTTTCCGCATTGGGTGAGGTGGATTTTATTGCTGTCTGTGTGCCGACCCCGCTTGACCGGTTTCGCCAGCCAGATTTAAGTTTCCTGAGCAGTTGTGCCGAGGCGCTGGCAAGACAGCTACATCCGGGCATGGTGGTGGTGCTGGAGTCAACCACCTACCCCGGTACAACTGAAGAACTGTTGCGTCCCGCACTTGAGGAGGGTTCGGGCCTTATCTGTGGCGAAGATTTTTACTTAGGATTTTCGCCCGAGCGGGTAGATGTAGGCAACCTGCGCTATTCGCTGCAAAACACCCCAAAGGTTGTCAGTGGAATTGGTGAAGACGCCGCTGAGGTTATTGCAGCCGCTTATGGGGCTGTGCTCAAGCAGCCGGTGCACATCACATCTTCGCCTGCGGTAGCCGAGATGGAAAAGCTACTGGAAAATACTTACCGAAGCGTGAACATTGCGCTCATCAACGAAGTGGCAATGCTGTGCCACGAAATGAAGCTCAACATATGGGAAGTCATTGAGGCGGCCAATACAAAGCCGTATGGCTTTCAAGCGTTTTATCCAGGGTTGGGACCCGGCGGTCACTGTATTCCAGTCGACCCGTGCTATCTCTCTTGGAAGGCGAGAGAATACGGCTTTCATACCACGCTGATCGACTGCGCCACCGCCGTCAATGACAGAATGCCGGAATATTGTGTAGGCCGGATAGCGGCTATGCTGGGCAGCGTTCATAAGTCGATTAACGGAGCGAAAATTCTTTTGTTGGGCGTTGCTTTTAAGCAGGATGTAGGTGACTGCCGCGAGAGCCCAGCACTGCGCCTACTGGAGTTGCTGGTGCGTAATCAGGCGATTATTTCTTATTATGACCCGCATGTGCCGCATTGCAGTTGTGCCGGGCAGATGTGGTACAGTGCGCCATCTTTAACCGAAGATCTGTTGCGTCAGAGTGATCTTGTCATCATTGCAACAGCGCACGCCGCGGTGGATTATGCCCGTGTGGCGCGCCATTCCTCCATGGTATTCGATGTTAAAAATGCGATGAAGGAGTCTGCGGCAGGCGGGAATATTGCGCCGCTGTGAGGAAAAACTATGAAATATGCAATTATCGGATGCGGCAGAATCGCCAGAAATCACCTTGCAGCAGCACTTGAATGCGGACTAAATATCACGGCTGTGTGCGATCTTTTGCCTGTCGCCATGCAGCAACTGTTAGTAGAAGGGGCACCGGCAGCAGTACCATATCTCCCACAATACACCAATTACCGGAGGATGCTGGAGGAAAGATCACCACAGCTTGTCGCAATCGCTACCGATTCTGGTTCACATGCACAGATTGCACTCGACTGCATTGCCGCAGGCGCACATATCATTCTTGAAAAGCCGATGTCCATGTCACTTGGCGATGCCGACCGCATTATTAAAGCCGCTGAGGTCGCTGGAGTCAAAGTGGCGGTTTGCCATCAGAACCGTTTTAACGGCGCCTCACAGGCACTCTATCAGGCTATGAGGCAAAACAGGTTTGGCAAAATATCTCACGCGGCAGTGACTATCCGTTGGAACCGGGGCGTAAGCTATTATCAACAGGCTGCATGGAGAGGGTACTGGAAAACTGACGGTGGCGCATTGATGAATCAGTGTATTCACGGCATAGATCTGTTACGCTGGTTGATGGGCGGTAGCATCAGCCGAGTTTACGGTGTTTGCCGTAACCGAATGCACCCGTATATTGAGGCGGAGGATGTCGGGCTTGCGGTTCTGACTTTTGGAAATGGCGCAGTGGCGACTATTGAAGGCAGCACCAACATCTACCCCCAGAACCTTGAAGAAACGCTTTCTATCTTCGGAGAGAAGGGTACCGTCAAGCTCGGGGGCAGATCTGCTGGGCGCATTGAGCACTGGCAGTTCGCTGACGGGGGACTCGCACCAGAAGTTTCTGAGCACATGAAAAATGTTTATGGCAACGGGCACGTGCGGCTTTACGCGGATATGCTGTCCGCAATAAGAGAAAACAGACCGCCGCTGATCGATGCTAAAGAGGGTAGAGCCGCTTTAGAACTGGTCCTGGCAATCTATAAAAGCCAAAAAGAAGGCAAAGTGCTAAAGCTCCCGCTGGTTGACTTTTCGTCTGCCGATATGGCGAAGGATTTTTTAGAAAAATGAGGATGGCATACGGACATGCAAAAAAGAGCGGCGTTTCAAACGGCGGGCGGGCAGGTTATATTGCTGTCCGCCTTTACGCTGTTGGTAAAAGCAGTCGGATTTGTCAAACAGGCCATCATTGCTGCCTATTTTGGCGCGGGTGGTACCACCGATGTATTTTTTGTAGCATCTGACTTTTTTGCGGACCTTTCAGCCATCTTTTTTACTCCGCTGGCTATTGTATTTTTAACTGCCTACGATCTACAGGCGGCGCATCAGGGAAAAAGACGGGCAGACGCCTTTGCAGCAAAATCTGTTGTAACTTTTAGTCTGATTTCGGCTGTTGCAGCAGCGCTTTTTGCTTGTTCTGCGGGGTTGACTGCACAATTGCTGGGTTTTGGGTTCTCGCCAGCACTCCAGCAGGAACTGACAAAACTATTGAGGCTTTTATCCCCCGTCATCATATTTTATTGTGCGGCTGCACTTTTAACAGCCCAACTCCAGGCGCAGAAGCACTTTCTTCCGGCACAGGGGCGTGGGCTGGTGCGCAGTGTTGCCATTATAGCGGCGGTATGGCTGCTTTCTAGCCATCTAGGTGCAGGGGCGTTGGTAGTGGGTATGTTGGTTGCATTGCTGCTGGAAACAGCGTATCTGTGTTGGGCAGCCAGAAAAAGCCTTATACCGGCGCTGACCGACAGGCCAAGTGCAGATATAGGGGAGAGCAGCAAAGGGATGATTTTAGCCGCGCTTCCGCTTATACTCAGCTATGCTGCCGCTGAGTTTTCACACATTGTGGACAAGGCAATCGCCTCCCGCCTGCAGGAAGGTGCTGTTTCAGCGCTTAGCTACGCACAGGTTTTACAGGGCTTTGCAGCAGCGCTGTTGGTCAGCAACGTGGGGGCAGTGACCTTTTCACATTTTTCTGAGAAGTCGGCCCACAGCGACACTGCGGGGCTGCTTCAATCGCTTAGTCGCGCCGCCGAACTGTTAATCCTGCTGCTGTTGCCGGTTAGCATTATAGCGGCAGCGGCATCGCCGCATTTGGTACGATTGGTTTATGCCCGTGGCAGTTTTGACGCGCAGGCGCTTTCTTTGACGGCACAGGCTTTTTCAGGCTATGCGACGGGTCTGGTTGGCCTTTCATTACAAACAGTGTTCTTACGAGGACTATATGCGGTTGGCAACACCCGACTGCCGTTAAAGATCGGGCTTTGGTCTATCGCTTTAAATGTCTCGCTTAGTTGGATTTTGTCGGGCGTTTTTGGCGTGGGTGGTATTGCGCTGGCCAGTGCGGCATCATATTTTTTGGGTGCTGTACTTTCTTCAGCTGTACTGCAAGGTCGGCAGGTGCTGCCAAATTCTAAAGCAGTGGTAGCCGCTGCACTGGTATGTGTCGGCTGTGTGGTTGTGGTGAGCAGATTGCAGATGTCTTCCGCTTTTTTAGCATGTGCAGTGCTGGGGCTTTGCGGCACGGTCAGCTATGGGATGACGCTGCTGCTGCTGCACGAGCCTAACGCTGTTTGGCTCGTACAGCTGATATTAAAACACAAAGACAGAAAGCGCAGATAAGGCCGGTATGGAAAACTCCATACCGGCCCTGCTGCAAAATGCTTTGGTTATATCTGCCCTAAAAGCATCTGGACAATAAACGAGACAATAACGACTAGCGCTGAGATGATGAACCCGTGTAGCATAGGGGTAAATCCGCTTTTAGCCAACTTTTTGAAGTCGGTTTTTAGACCAATGGCACCTAACGCCATTACCATGGCAAATTTACTGATTTTAGAGGCTGTTCCCGCCATTGTACTGATCTGAACCGTAGAGAATAACCCTCCAGATACCGCCATAGCGTCGGCAAAGCTGCGCAGCAAGACCATACCAAGAAACAACAATATAAACCATGGGAATATCTTTTTAACCGAAACATTGACGTGCGAGCCGGAAATCCCACTTTCGGTGGCTTTAATGCGCTGGTTGAGATAAGCAAAAATCATCACGATCGGCACGATGGAAAGCGTGCGGGTCAGCTTGACAACGGTGGCATACTGTCCGGCAATATCCGAAAAAGCGTACCCAGCTGCCACGACGGAGGAGGTATCATTGACAGCTGTTCCGGCCCAAAGCCCGTAGCCCATATCCGACATGCCGAAATAGCGTCCAGCTATCGGGAAGAGAATGACCATAACAATATCGAATAAAAACGTCGCGGAGATGGCGTAGGCGATGTCACTGTCGTCCGCATCGATGGTGGGAGAAATTGCAGCTATTGCAGAACCGCCACAGATACCAGTTCCGGCAGCAATCAGGTTGGAAAGTTTCCAGTTCATTTTAAACATTTTACCGAACACATTGCCAAAGAAAAAGGCAGCAGACAGGGTAAATAGCATGACAATCAGGGAGTATTTCCCTACATTAATCACCTGTGCAAAGCTTAACGTTACACCCATCAGCACAATAGAGCCTTTAAGCACCTTTTTAGATACAAATGTTAAACCACCTGATGAAACGCCAAATTTTTTAACAAACGGGAACATTGCCATGCCAATCAGCATAGCAAAAACGCCAGGACTAATCAGATCGTAGGGTATTAGACTGCTGCAAAGCTTAGCAACCACGGCCAGAGCCGCAGTGATAGCAATACCGCTTAAATAATCGAGCTGCTTTTTCACTTAAATTTCTCCTTTTTAACTGTCGTTAGGGTTGATTATAACGCAAAATTGTAATAAAATAAAATTATAAATAATTATTGTTTAATAAAAATAAATAATAGGTGTCGACATGTTAGATTTCAGAATTGAGACTTTTCTGACTCTTTGCCGCGTTATGAATTATACCCGCACAGCCGAAATATTAAATGTGACACAGCCTACGGT
>JAEWNU010000066.1 GCA_023456995.1 Bacillota bacterium | reverse complement strand
CAGAGAACGCCTAGAGAACTACAAGGTTAGCCACCCGCCAACCATTGTTCCCCAACACAAAGTACATCGTGTACTTCGACGGGTATGTGTACTCGTGGCGGCTCATTTTGATCCAGTAGTCGAATGAAATGTCGCATGAGACATGCCGTTCATCAAAGGCATTCCAGTTAGAGAATTCAGCGTTTTTAAAAGCATATTCATCATGCGCGTTATACCAGCCATTATAAAATTGCTTCAAATGGGTGTAGTAACCCGATTCGGGAAGAAAAAACGGCAGCACCTCATCCAACGTGGCATCGTTGGTGATGTATTTAGCGTAGGCACAAGCCGCTTGTTCGCCAAACTCGGATAGCTGTGCAATCACCTGTTCGTCGGGTGGGAGATTGACCGAAACGCTGTTTTGATACTGCGTGACTGTACAGGCGACGCCGTTATCGGCGGATGCCGCAACCTCCGGAGGCAAAAAAAGGCCATCGAATCGGTAGACTCTAGCGGCTGCCGGGGCGAGTGCGTCCGGCAGAGAGCCGAACGGGCTATTGATTTGTGCGCCTGTGATAAGGGCATTTTCATCTGGTTTAACGCCGTTGACAGTGCAGTTAACCGATGGCGGCATCCGTAATGTATAGCTTTGCGGCGCCGGAGAAACCAAGGTTAACTGTTCGATGGTCCAGGCGTCCATTCCGTGGTGACCGCCCCCCTTTTGGCAGTGCAGCAAAAGCGTAGCCACCGGTTTGCCGCCGCAGTCAATCTGCCAAATGTTTTCACCGCTCCGAGAGATTTTAAATTCGCCTTCATTATAGATTTTTTCCGCCGCTCGGCCAAAGCTTTCAGTCGTTTCAAATTTAGAAAGCGGCACCTGACCCAAATTTATAATTTCTTCATAATGCTTTTTTTCGAACAGCGACATCACATTTTGCACCACATATTCCGGGCGGGAATGCTCGTAGGCCAAAGCAATATTGTAAACTCGTACCATGCCACCGACCGCCAGCGCAGCGCAAAACGCATGCAGCATCAATGCGAAAACGGCAAAGATATAATTAATTCGCGAGGGGGCCTTTGTATTCATGATGCCACCTGCCTTACAAGAATGGCGGTTGGTAGCTTCCGGGACCCATAAAGTGAAGCACACACGTTGAGAATTTCATTATTATAGACCATTAAAGTGGAAGAACCGCCGTCGAGATTGGCTGCGTTAACCGCGCCATATTGCAGCATCACATCGATTAAATCTTTGTAGTTAGCGCCGATACTGTGCGCTTGCCTTCCGTCGATAACCAACAGCAATATTGCACCGTCGGCGCGCTGGCCGATGGCGGTACGGGGATTAAGCCCGCCGCCGGTACCAAGAATATTCGCAGCTTTTCCGTTGACAATTAGTGCGGGGGTGACGAAGCTGACGGCGTCGCGAATGCCGCGAGCCAGCGCCTGCGTCCCGGTCATAGAACCAACCACCAGCTTATTTTCGTGATCAAAGCCGATAACGATGGTGTAAGCCGAGGGATCACCAAAGGTAAGCTTGCCATTTTGAATCACAATGCCCAGCGGTATACCGCCGTTACCTACGCCATTTTCATCTTCAAAGCCGCCTGCGTTAATGCCAGCAGTAGCTCCGTCGCGCTTGACCATTTCCTCTACCCGCAGACCACCGCTCTCCAGACCAAACGTTGCGGGTGTAGCAACATAAAGCCGCGCGGGGTCGTTAACAATCATCATTTTCCCCTTAAAGGTCGGACCCGAGACATCTTCGATAGTAATAGCATCTAAATTAAAGTGATCTTTTTCAGCTGGAATCTGCACCGATTGGGAGTCGGTTACTACATCGGATACTACCACAGCGTTTTTGGCTAAAATTGTGTCGATCTCATCTTCTGAAAGGAAGAGATGAACCACAAACTTGGCAGCACTCGTTTCCATCAGGGTCGATACCGCAAGATCGCGTGCGGCGGTCGAAGGCCCTCGAAAGACAACTGCACTAGCGCCAAAAAGAAAAAACAGCCCCCAGAACAGTATAATCCCAAGGCATATTAAGCTTTTTTGCAATAAGCTTTTTGCCATATTCAGGGCAGCCTCCTTTGTGGAATTTAGTCGTTTTGTTCTGAGAACACCCAGCGGCGCTGGATGTTAAAGCTGGCAAAGAACAGCAACGTGTCTATAATGATTTTGGCCAGCACTGAACTGCCGCCAATGATAAGTGTTAAACCCCAGACACCCACCCATGAGCAGATAAACTGGAAAAAACAAAGCAGGTAATAGCGTGGCAAAGCACGGGAGAGCGCACTATTGCTGCCGAATACAGCCTTGCGATTAAATGAAAAGTTGACAGCAGAGGATACCGCGCGGGAAATGACTGTGCCGACCAGTACGCGCTCCCGTAGCGGTAAGGCAGACAACAATGAGACAGCCAGCCAGTAGCAGCCTATATCAAGCCCAGCGCAAGCTGCTGACGAAAACGCAAATGCAAATATCAGTCGTAAAATGCTCAAGGAATCAAAAATAGCACGAAAATGTGATGTGGCGTTCTCCTCAAGATATATAGTTTGAATACTGATTTGATGTATCAAAATTCGAGTTTTGTTAAGAAAAAGCAGCATGTTGGTTTCAAATTCAAACCGCTCACCCGCTACGGTAAGCAGGTCGGGCAGAATTTTTCGCGGAATGGCCCGCAGCCCGGTTTGTGTGTCGGAGATTTTCTGGCGGCAGAGCAGCCCAAACATCAGCGCGGTGATGCGGTTGCCCAAACGACTGCGCACCGGCACATCCGGCTGCGAGAAGTCGCGTGCGCCCAATATGAAATCGGATGGATTTTTAATGAGCGCTGTGGCCAGCGCCGATACATCATCAGGGTGATGCTGATTATCGCCATCAACTGTCACTGCTCCAATACAATCTGGGCGCTGATCCAGAATGTAGGCGAAAGCAGTTTTAAGCGCCCGGCCCTTGCCGCGGTTTGTGTCGTGCGTCAGCACAGTGCATTCGGGGAAAGCGGCGATTGTTTCAAAATAAGAGGCCTTGTCGGGGGCACTGCCGTCGTTGACTACGATAAGGTCGCAAAACCCGCGCGAAATTAGCCCATCGACTACGCCAAGAAGCTTGTCGTCGGGATTTAGAGAGGGGATTACAACAGCAATCTTATCAAAAGTCGGCATGGTAGTCAAATTCTCCTATTTTTTAAAATAATATAGAGTAAAGCTGTGACCAGCAGCCCTGTCAGAGCAAGGCAAAAGGCCAGCGGCGAGCCAATAAAGGCAAACAGCCAGTCGTTTTGAGCTTCGGGTAAAAACTGTGCTTTGTCGGGCGGACTGCTCGGCGCAGGGGCGTCAGGGAGCGCGGCGTCCGCCATAACAGACTGAGGCTCGGGCTCCGGTCGGGCTTCGGGCTGATTGGCGCGCAGCGTAATATGTTCAAATAAATCATTGCCAGTATCAGCCCCCACTGTCGAGCGGTACAGCCCGAATTTGCGGCAGTCATAAGGGCCGGATTGTTCCACCGAAAAATAGGTCTGCTGCGATTTATGCGCAGCAAAGCCAAGTTGCGCCATTTCAAAGGGGCTTAGTCCAATGAGCTTTTCGCGCTGAACATCGTCATTTGTTTTGGGCGTATCCAAATTTAGGACGATTGGATTTTCTTTGTAAAGATGCAGATAAAGTTTTGGGGTATCCCAGCCGTTGGGCATCTCCGCTGTTTTTTCCGTGGCTAGAGTAAGCGTGTGTGCGTTAAGCATGTGCGCACCGTGACCATATTCGCCGTTTAAATCGTGCCCGACGATGATCTGAGGGCGAAAGCGGTTGATGAGCGAAACCTGATAATTTAAAACTTCCTGCTCGTCATAGACCGTCTTGGCGTGGTTCAATGAATCGCTGTAGATATCAGGGAATTTGGGGATGACGGGGTAGCGGTCCACGCCGATTTCCCAAAGACCGTTGAGCAGCTCGTGCGGGCGGTAGTATTCACCGTTGTGGTTGACCATATAGGCCACCTGAACTTCACAACCGGGCGAGGTCAAGGCCGTAGTCAGTGCGCCGCCTAGGAATAGATGCTCGTCGTCCGCATGAGTGGGCAGCACGAGAATATCGCAGTCGCCTTCGGCGGGCCGCCAGAGCTGTACCCAGTCGGGTATATCTGAACCGCCCAGCGCCACTACGTCGCATAGCGTGGCCGAACCCTCCCAGGTCAGCGTGATGGTGTCGCTGCTTGAACCGGCAAGACTGACCCACTCATGTAGAAACCCCTGTGTTTGTATCGGCTGTTTGCCTTCTGGCGTAATGGTGCAGCGCTCTGGCGCGGGAGCGTCCCAGACAAGGTAAAGCGAAGTAATTATCATGGTATCACTATTTCTGAGCGTTAGGCTAGAGCTGCCGGCAAAAGTGCGCTTTGTTGTTCGGTTGTTGTCGCCGAGCATCCAGCTTTCACCGCCACCTGAAACGGTAATCTCCGGCGAGAGTACCACCGCAGGCTCAGCCTCTGCTAAGCAGATTAAGGATAGCAGCACCATTGTGCAAAGCGCTGCAAAAGAAGTTATAATTTTGCCCATATAGTGCACATCCTTTTTGCTTTGATCGTCCTACATTGTACCACCGCTTATATATAAAGTATAGCAATTGCCGCGTTTAAATTGCATACGTATGGAAAAGTTTATAAAAGCTTAAAATTGTGATTGAATTTTGTAGGCCCTTTAGGAAATATAACTAAGATTTAAAAATTATCATGTAAAACAAAAATAGTAAGCAAAAAAAATAAAGTTTGTCAATAGTTTTTTGCCTAGATGGCGTTGGAGGTTTTTAAGAGAAACAGTAATCAAGAATGATAAAAAAGTATAATTTGCGATAATAAAGCCAAATCTTGGTGAAAATGGTCACATAAAAAAAGAAATTTTGCATCGAAATTAGCTATTGATTTTTTTAGGCCTGCCACTTATAATGGAATAAAAGTGGTGAAGAGTGGCAAATAGAGGTGTGTAATCCCTTTAAGTGGTGAAAGGAGGAGGCTAAATGCTCATCGGCGAGTATCGGCATAGTATCGATGCCAAGGGCAGAGTAAGCTTTCCTTCCAAACTACGCGAAGATCTAGGTGACTCTTTCATCATTACAAAGGGGCTGGACAACTGCCTGTTTGTTTATCGCATGAGCGAATGGGACAAGCTAGTGGAACAGACAGCCTCGCTTCCCATCAGTAAGGCGCGCGCTATACAGCGATTTATCTTCGCGGGTGCAGTGTGCGTTGAACCTGACAAGCAGGGCCGCGTGCTCATTCCGCAGGCGTTGCGCGATTATGCGCAACTCACTGGCGAAGTGGCGGTTGTGGGTGTCTCAAACCGTGCCGAAATCTGGGATGCCGCCAGATGGGACAAATCCAATGCTGAGCTTACCAGCGAACTGGTAGCTGAAGCAATGGATGAACTCGGCTTTTAAAGGAGCGTTACAATATGGCGTTTTCACATAAGCCGGTTCTGCTAAACGAAACGATAGATAGCCTGGCTGTTAAGCCTGATGGCATCTATATGGATGGTACGGCGGGCGGTGCTGGGCACTCAAAAGAAATTGCGAGTCGTCTTACCACTGGCAGGCTCATCGCAGTGGACAAAGACCCTGACGCAATTGCTGTTGCTACTGAGCGGTTGTCGCAATATCCCTGCGCCATGGTGGTGCAAAATGATTTTCGCAATATCGCCCAGGTGGCGCAAATGTTAAATATCGAAAAAGTCGACGGCATATTGTTGGATTTGGGCGTATCCTCTCATCAGCTGGATGTCGCCGAACGCGGATTTTCTTACCAGAACGATGCACCGCTGGACATGCGTATGTCGCAGTCCGGCATGAGTGCAAAGGATGTTGTGAATACCTACGCAGAGCGTGATCTCGCGCGTATTCTCAGCGAATATGGCGAAGAGCGTTTTGCTTTTCGCATTGCGCGGGCCATTGTGGCCAGACGTGAAAAAGCCGAAATTCAGACGACGTTAGAGTTGGCTGACATCATAAAATTTGCGATTCCCGCAGCGACGCGGCGCGAGGGCGGTCATCCGGCTAAGCGCAGCTTTCAGGCAATTCGCATTGAGGTCAATGGAGAGCTGGCCTCCTTGGATTGCGCGCTTGACAACGCATTTGAGCTGCTTGCATTGGGCGGAAGGCTTTCGGTGATTACCTTTCACTCGCTTGAAGACCGCATTTGCAAGCGTCGGTTCGCTGCTTTTGCAGAGGGATGCACCTGCCCTGTGGATTTTCCCGTTTGTGTGTGCGGTAAAACGCCGCGGGGCAGGCTTATCTCCAAAAAACCGATAACCGCAGGCGAAGAAGAGCTTGCACAAAACAATCGTAGCCACAGCGCAAAGTTGCGTGTAATTGAAAAAATTAAGGACTGATATTTGGGAATGAGCTATAAAATGCTCCCATTAAACCAAATATCAATATAAAAAGGTCCCGGCGAGGAGGACGAACGGCATGGCAAAAACGAATCTGGCTTACGATTTTGAAAAGCTGGAGCAGCATTATGCCGCTCCGGGTACGCCAAAGGTCAAACAGCCGCCTGAACTTCGTGTGGTCGAAAACCGCAATGCCGGTTTTAATGCTACCATGTTTCGCGGTGCGGCAATTTTTGTATTGGTGCTCGGCATTGTGTGCGCCATACTCTACAACAACATGATTCTCACCGAACTGACCAGTAAGATCGAAAATACCGAGTCGCAGTTTGAAATGCTCAAAAATGAGAACCGTCTAATGCAGGTGCAACTCGAGGGCAAGACATCGCTGCGCACCGTGCAGGAAATAGCGGAAAATCAGCTGGGCATGGCCAAGGTTGAAAGCTATCAGGTGCAGTATATCGATCTGGGTGAGGGTGACCGCGTTGTGCTGGCGCGTGCGCCAAAATTAGGTTTAACAGATCATATTCATATGGCATATCGCTCCGTTTTGGAATACCTTGGATTTTAAAAAAATAGACTATTTAATGCCCGAAGCTATTTTCAGTGATTCGGCGACGGAGCAGTAGCGTATAAAAACGCAATAGAGTGAAAACGACGGAGAGTTAAGTCAGCAGATGCCTTAGCTCTTTGTTTCTTTTCACAGCATATTCGACGGTAATCGTCAGGAGGCAGCATGGCAAAACCGGTGAGCAGTAATTCAATGAAGATAAAAATGAATATTGTTCTGGCGGTAATGATTACGCTTGGATTTTGCGGTTTGATAGGTAGACTTTATTATCTTCAGCTTGTGGATTTTGAAGAAAACCGAACAAGGGCTCTGCGACAGCAGCTGCGTCCCACGACAATCGCAGCCCAGCGTGGCGCGATTTATGACCGCAATATGAAAACGCTGGCGGCTTCGGCCACCGTCTGGGCAGTAATCATTTCACCGGCCGAAATAAAGTCGGATGAGGAACTGAACAAAATCGCAGATTTTCTTGCGCCGCTGCTGGAAATTGACCGCGAGAAAATTATGCAGCGCGGGCAGAAAAAGTCCAGTTATTATGAAATTATAAAGCAGCGTGTTGAAAAGGAAGAGGCCGATAAAATAACAGCGTTTTCGCTGGACAATAAACTCAGCTGCATTCATCTGATCGAAAACAGCAAGCGCTATTATCCCTATGGTAGTCTGGCGTCCACGCTGCTTGGCTTTACGACCAACGATAATACCGGTGCCTATGGACTTGAATCCAAATATGAAAAAATACTTTCGGGCACACCGGGCATGATTGTCTCGGCTAAGAATGCCAAGAGCGGCAACATGCCATCTTCTTACGAACGACAGTATGAACCTGTAGATGGAAATTCGCTGGTACTGACCATCGACGAAGTCGTGCAGCACAGCCTTGAACGGCACCTTGAAACGGCCGTCATCGAGCACAACGTACATAACCGCGCTACCGGCATTGTCATGGATGTCAATACTGGTGCGATTCTGGCTATGGCCACAAAACCAGATTTTGACCCGAACCAGCCCAACGAAATTTATGATGCTAGAGCGCGTGCCGCGGTTGAGAATTTTGCCAGCGACCCCGCGCTTATAGAAAAGCTGTCAACCATTACCGACAGTGCCGAGCGTGCCAAGGTGCTGGAGGAAGCGCGCAAAGAGGCGCTTGGCAAGGCACAGTTTCAACAGTGGCGCAACAAGGCTATCTCAGATCCCTACGAGCCCGGCTCGGTGTTCAAGGTCATCACATCGGCTATAGCGCTTGATTTAAACGTCGTCAAGCCAACGGGACAGTATTTTACCTGCCCGGGCTACCATATCGTCGCAGGACGGAGAAAAGCTTGCTGGAAGTCCGTCGGACACGGTACCATTAACTTTACCGAAGCAGTCAAATTCTCCTGCAACCCGGCTTTTATGATGGTGGGCGCGTCGATTGGCCCTCAGAATTTTTACGATTATTTCGATCGTTTCGGCCTCAGGGAGACAACTCGCATCGATCTGCCGGGCGAGGCTGACGGTATCTTTTACGATTTTGCCACGCTTGCAAAAGAGTCAGGCGAGGAGCTGGCATCTTCTTCCTTTGGTCAAACCTTTAAGGTGACACCAATTCAGATTGTCACAGCGGTTTCGGCCGCGGTTAATGGCGGCAAGCTGATGCAGCCCTATGTGGTCAGTCAGGTACTCGACCCCGAGGGAAATGTCATCTCCACCACAGAACCTGTCGTAAAGCGACAGGTCATTAGCGAAGAAACCTCAAAAGTACTCGACGGTATTTTGGAACACGTGGTCGGTGATTCCGATGGCTCCGGTCGTTATGCCTATGTACCTGGTTACCGCGTTGGCGGAAAGACTGGCACCAGTGAAAAGCTCGACGCTAAAGAGGATGGCGAGGTCACGAAGCGCATTTCCTCCTTTTTGGGCGTTGCTCCTTCAAACGACCCGCAGATCTGCGTGCTGGTTCTTCTTGATGAGCCACATATGCAAAATATCTACGGCTCTATTATTGCGGCACCAATTGTCGGAGCCGTTATGACCGACGTGCTGCCCTATTTGGGTGTTGAGCCGCAGTATAATGAAAAAGAGATCGCTGAGCTTGAGGTGGAGGTGCCTGCACTCTCAGGCCAGAAAATTCACGATGCCATTGCCATGCTGACCGCAAAAAGCCTCAAGTATAAGACGGTAGGTGAGGGAATAACGGTGACGCGCCAGCTTCCCGCCGCCGGCGAGGTTTGCCCCAAGGGGAGCACGGTCATACTCTATACGGATAAAGAAACTCAAAGTGGCAGCATTGCCGTGCCAAATATCTTAGGGCTTTCGGCTCAGCAGGCAAATCGTACACTGCTCAATGCTGGGCTAAATATCCGACTCGCGGGGGATGATATTGAAAACGCACAGAGCGTGGCTATCAGTCAGGAGCCGGCCCCCGAAACGATGGTGGATGAGGGCGCAGTAGTGACCGTGACCTTTGCGGTTCCAGGCTGACCAAACCCCGCAGGCAGCTTTTGAAAGGAGAGACGCGAGATGAAGCTTTCTCAATTGTTCAATGATGTTAAAATTGGGGCATCACTGCCCGAGATAGATGTTGGGCATGTTTGTGCCGATACACGGCAAGTGTCTCCGGGCGCAGTGTTTTTCTGCTTGAATGGTTTTACGCATGACGGACACGATTACGCAAAAAAGGCTTTGGAACTGGGCGCTGCCATGGTTGTAGTCGAGCGCGATTTGGGTCTGGGCGAGCAGCAGATTCTAACGCCGGATACCCATGCAGCTTATTCTATCTGCTGCGCAAACTTGTTTGGTAACCCGCAACGCAAGATCAAGCTGGTGGGGGTCACCGGTACCAACGGGAAAACGACGGTAACCCATCTTATACGCGACGTGCTCGAAGAGCTTGGCCATAAAACGGGGCTGATTGGCACCATTGAAACCGATGTGGGTGGCATGCATTTTCCTGCCAAATACACGACGCCCGAACCGTTGACTTTCTATTCGTTGCTCGAACAAATGGTTCAAGCCGGTTGTGAATACGCCGTAATGGAGGTCTCTTCACACGGTTTAGACCAAAAGCGCGTCGCTGCCTGCCGGTTCGCGGTAGGAATTTTTACGAACCTAACCCAGGATCATCTGGACTATCATAAAACGATGGAAGCCTATTATCAGGCAAAAAAAAGCCTATTTATGCTGTGTGACAAGGCGGCGGTCAATATTGACG
>JAEWNU010000065.1 GCA_023456995.1 Bacillota bacterium | reverse complement strand
TTTTGGATGACTTGAATATCGGGCAATCGACCTTATCACACCATATGAAGACCTTGTGTGAATCCGGGGTAGTTACTTGCCGCCGCGAGGGGAAATGGATGTACTACTCACTCAATAAGAAGGGATGCGAAACAGCGTACCACTTATTGACGAAAATTATGGAAGCGCCTGTGCTAAGTAATATTGATGAAAAATGTACCCGCAATTAGATGAAAGGGGATTATTCAATGCGAATTATTATTATAGGTGCGGTTGCCTCCGGAACCTCCGCTGCCGCCAAAGCAAGGAGAAACAGCGAGGATTCAGAGATCGTGATTTATGAAAAGGATGTTTTTATTTCCTATTCCGGCTGTGGAATGCCCTATTACATCGGCGGCGAGATCGAAAACGCAAAGGAACTGGCCCCGCGTGACCCTGAATTTTTTAAGAGCAAATATAATGTGGATATCCATACCTTGCATGAGGTTCTTTCTATATCACCGATTGCTAAAAGCATAACGGTTAAGAATCTTACCTCGGGAGATGTGTTCACTGACCATTACGATAAACTGGTGATTGCCACCGGAGCCAGGGCGACCGTGCCACCGGTAAACGGCGCGGATGCCCGGCATGTATTTACTCTGCGCAATATAAACGACATGAACCGCATCAAATCCTTTATTGATACGAACCATCCCCGCTTCGCAGCTATTATCGGTACAGGGTTCATCGGCCTTGAGGTGTGTGAAAATCTAAAGAAGCTTGGCATGGAAGTCACCCTGCTGGAGAAGCTGCCGCAGGTCACACCCGGGCTGGATAGTGACATGGCCGTGTATGTTCAGGATTATATCGAAAAGAATGGTGTCATGGTTTTCACGAATGCATCCATCACAGAAATAGCGGAAAACAACGTTCTCTTATCCGATGGAAAAGCAATTAATACAGATATGGTTCTCCTGTCCACCGGCGTCCGTCCCAACACAGAACTGGCGGCAGCGGCAGGGGTTGAGCTTGGCGTCACCGGAGCTATCCGCGTAAACTCAAAAATGCAGACCAATCTGCCCGACGTCTATGCCTGCGGCGACTGCATTGAGCATTATCATGTGGTTACCGGGAAGCCTATCTACCGTCCGCTTGGCTCTACCGCCAACAAAACCGGCAGGATAGCCGGTGACAGCATGACTGGCGGCAGCCTTGAATACAGGGGCACGCTTGGAACTGGAATCTTCAAAATCTTTGATATGACTGTAGCGCAGACCGGCCTTTCCGAACGCGAGGCACGTGATTTTGGCTATGATGTGGCAGTGTGTCACAACATTAAACCCAACAGACCGGAATACATGCACGGCAAAGAAATGGTCATCAAAGGCGTTGCTGATAAGGCAACCGGCAGACTTTTGGGTACACAGATTGTAGGATATGAGGGCGTTGACAAAAGGATTGATGTATTTGTGACGGCGATTACCTTTAAGGCTAAGGTTGAAGACCTTTTCCATCTTGATTTAGCCTATGCCCCTTCATTCTCAACGACGAAAGACCCCGTCATGTATACCGGAATGATACTGGAAAACGCCATTCATGGAGGGCGGCCTCTGATGACGGCACAGGAATTGGATTCGCTGATGCAGACTGGTGAGCATTATACGCTCATTGACGCGAGGGTTCCTGCCCAATATGAAAAGAGTCATGTTCAAACTGCAAGGAATATCCCTCATGAAAAATTAAGAGAGGCGGTAGCGTCGCTGGATAAGGGCACGGTCGCCGTTACCTATTGCAATAAGGGCACGACCGGCAACGCTGCGCAGAATATCCTGCTGGGCAAGGGCTTTAAAAAAGTCTATAACCTTTCTGGTGGAGAGAGGCAATACAATAAAACGCACAGCGACAAATAAGATTTATTTTAACCTCTATAACCAATAGCTACTTAATGGCATATATATGAGTATATGCTCATGTAGCGATACAATTAATTTTTAGTATTGTTAATAACGGAATATCAATAACTAATTGGGCACTGGAGTGATAAAGGTGGTCGATATTTTTAAAGCATTATCGGAAATAAGCAGATTGAGAATATTATCATTACTGTTAGAAGATGAACTGTGCGTCTGTGAGATTGAAGCCTGCCTGAGAATGACGCAATCGAATGCTTCACGCCATCTGACGGCATTAAAAAAGTGTGGAATTTTAGAGAGCTACAAAAATGCCCAATGGATGTACTACAAAATAAGTTGTGATTTCATTCGGGAAAACGGCGAGCTTTGGGAATATTTAAAACATAGGCTCAAGGCGCTTCCATCCTATCTTTCGGACTACAAAGAATATCAGAATTGTAAAGAACAGGAATTGTGTGGTTGTAACGCAATACCACACTAAAGGAGAAATTAATGGACAAAGAAAAAGAACAGGGAATTGGATTTTTTGAGAAATATCTTACCGTATGGGTACTTCTCTGTATGATAGTCGGCGTAATGATTGGAAAATTCCTTCCGGGTATACCAAGGTTTTTAGGCAGATTTGAATATGCGCAGGTGTCCATTCCCATAGCAATATTAATTTGGCTTATGATCTATCCGATGATGATAAAGGTAGATTTCACCAGCATTAAAAATGTCGGCAAAAACCCCAAAGGACTTTTTGTTACGTGGGTGACGAACTGGCTGATTAAGCCGTTTACCATGTACGGCATCGCGACATTTTTCTTTTTTGGCTTATTCAAAGCAATTATACCTGCCGATTTGGCCAAGGAATATCTTGCGGGGGCAGTGCTGCTCGGCGCGGCTCCGTGTACCGCGATGGTATTTGTATGGAGCCATCTGACCAAAGGAAACCCGGCCTATACGGTGGTTCAGGTTGCAACGAACGACCTCATTATCCTGATAGCGTTTACGCCAATTGTCGCCTTTTTATTGGGTGTCAGCGGGGTTGTTGTACCGTGGGATACGCTGCTATTGTCGGTGACGCTGTTTGTGGTGATTCCTCTCGCGGGGGGTGTTTTGACAAGGACGATGGTAATCAAAAGCAAAGGTCTTGAATACTTCAAAAACCAGTTTATATCCAAGTTCAATAACGTAACCATCATTGGGTTGCTGCTGACGTTAATTATCATCTTTTCATTTCAGGGCGACGTTATTCTGAACAATCCACTGCATATCATTCTGATTGCAATTCCGCTGGTCCTTCAGACGTTTCTGATTTTCTTTATTGCGTATCTTTCGTCGAAATGGTTAAAACTACCCCATAACATCGCAGCTCCGGCAGGGATGATCGGTGCTTCCAATTTCTTCGAGCTTGCGGTGGCGGTAGCTATCTCATTGTT
Source organism: Bacillota bacterium (assembly GCA_023456995.1). Classification (GTDB taxonomy): domain Bacteria; phylum Bacillota; class Clostridia; order Oscillospirales; family Ruminococcaceae; genus Yanshouia. The sequence continues at coordinate 4,047 of JAEWNU010000065.1, read as the reverse complement.
CGGTGCGACTTCTCGGGCTGCGCTGGCTACTATTGTAGGTGTGCTCACCGAAGTGCCGGTTATGCTGATTCTTGTAAAGATCGCAAACAACACGAAACATTGGTTTTCTAATAGTTCGGCTGATAACAAACACGATTTATTATGAAGGAGATGTATTCCATGAAAAAAATGTCCATTTATGAACCCGCTATGTGCTGCGGAACAGGACTTTGCGGAGTAAGCGTCGACCCGGAACTGCTCAGAATTTCAACGGTTCTTAATACATTGAAGAAAAATAATATTGTGGTACAGCGGTATAATCTCTCAAACGCACCACAGGAATTTATCCGCAATAAGACTGTTAACGAGTTCATCAATGCAAACGGCGTGGAGAAATTGCCTGCTATTGTTGTGGATGGAGAAATTGTGATAACAGGCAGATACCCCACCAATGAAGAATTTTCGGCCTTGCTAGGTATTCCGGTGAGCATTTTAGGTGAGAAATCCAAGACTGTAAAAATTACCGCAAAAAGATCGGGCGGCTGCGGCTGTTCCGGCGGGAAATGCTGCTGATCAGGTTGGATTTTCTTAACCAATTTGATGATTAAGGCGTATCGCGCAAAGAACAGACGATATCTCATTATTAGAATCAAGAACTGGAGGTACCTATATCATATGGAGAATTTTAACCCGCAAGTGATTGCACTTACTAAATATCTATTTTATACGGGGAAAGGCGGCGTAGGAAAAACATCGGCTGCCTGCGCTACAGCCGTGACCCTTGTGGATAGCGGGAGGAAGGTGCTTTTAGTCAGCACCGACCCTGCCTCAAATCTGCAAGATGTTTTTCAAACCGCGCTTACAAACAGGGGCGTCGAGATTAAAGAGGCCCCTGGACTTTTTGTATCCAATCTTGATCCGATTCAGGCGGCGGCGCAGTACAGAGAAAGCGTCATTGAACCTTATCGCGGCAAGCTGCCCGACGCGGTGCTAACGAACATGGAAGAACAACTCTCCGGTTCCTGCACCGTTGAAATTGCAGCCTTTAATGAATTTTCAAATTTTATAACGGACGAAAGCATCCAAAAAGAATATGACCATATCATATTCGATACCGCCCCCACGGGTCATACGCTCCGGATGCTGCAACTGCCCTCAGCATGGAGCAATTTCATCAGCGATAGTACGCATGGTGCTTCCTGCCTGGGGCAGCTTGCGGGGCTCGAAAGTAAAAAAGCAATCTACAAAAAGGCTGTCAAAACATTATCAGACGGCGATCTGACCACGCTCATTCTTGTTTCCCGTCCCGAGGCGGTACCCTTGAAAGAAGCAGAACGGGCGTCTAAAGAGCTTTCCGATTTGAGCGTAAATAATCAGACATTGGTAATTAACGGAATCTTGACCGCTTATGATGACAGCGTTTCTGAGAGCCTATATCGAAAGCAGCAAAAAGCGCTCGAACAGATGCCAAAAGGTTTGCAGGGTATGAAAACCTATCAGATACCACTCAGGGCATACAACATCACGGGAATCGAAAATGTGCGGGCATTACTCACTTCAGATCATTACAGCCTTCAGGATGAAAAAATAAACACACGAACCATTTTGCAGCTTCAGGATGTTGTGGATGATTTGTATAAGACAAATAAGAAGGTTATCTTTACGATGGGAAAAGGCGGTGTTGGCAAAACCACCATAGCCGCAAAGATTGCTTTGGGTCTGTCTGCAAAAGGGAAAAAAGTGCATCTTGCCACAACCGATCCCGCCGCGCATTTGAAGTTTGTTATCACCGAGAAAAGCGGCATCAGCATGAGTCATATCGACGAACACGCGGAGCTGAAAAAATACCAGGAGGAAGTGCTTGCAAAGGCCAGAGAAACCATGCCTGAGGATGACGTGGCCTACGTCGAAGAGGATTTACGCTCCCCCTGTACGCAGGAAATTGCTGTATTCAGGGCGTTTGCACAGATCGTCGAAAAGGCGGAAAGCGAGGTAGTAGTCATCGACACTGCTCCAACAGGGCACACATTGTTGCTGCTGGATTCCACTCAAAGCTATCACAGAGAAGTTAAGCGTACGCAGGGTGACATTCCCGAGTCGGTGAAAAACCTGCTGCCAAGATTACGCAATACGGAAGAAACAGAGGTCATTATTATCACTCTTGCGGAAGCTACGCCGGTTTACGAAGCGATGCGCCTTGAAGAGGATTTAAAACGTGCTGGCATTGCAACAAAATGGTGGGTGATTAATGCCTCTCTGTATCAAACAGGTACAGTAAACCGGATGCTGTCAGCTAAAGCAAACAATGAGATCGAATGGATCAACAAGGTGGATGAACATTCCAGGGGATATTTTGCCGTTATTGGCTGGACAGCGGACGAAATTGACCCCAGCAAGACCTGACATTGATATACTGTAACGGCGAACTGCAAAAAAGGCGAGAGGCAATTCGCCGTTATTCTTTTACCTACGAGATTTATGTGGGAGGTTAGATTTTTTAAGTTTCTTCAAATAACATATTGATTTTTTTAGATTTAAGTTATATACTTCATTACATCAAGTATTTTTGATTTGAGGTGAGATTATGACGGCCGCATATGAAGATCACGCAAAGGTATTTAAGGCGTTTTGTGATGAGAAACGTCTGCGGATACTTGAACTATTGCGTGATGGTGAAAAGTGTGCATGCAAGCTGTTGGAATATTTAGACATGGGTCAGTCGGCGCTATCTTATCACATGAAGATACTGGTTGAATCGGGTGTCGTTGAGAGTCGGCAGGAAGGCAAATGGACGCATTACAAAATCAGCGAAAAAGGCAGTGCTTATGCCACAGAATTACTCAAGGAGCTGACTACGCCAAACACAGTGGTTGGTGAATATAAATGCTGCAAAAGATAAAAGCCATCGTAAAAGGTGGCTTTTTAAGGGGAGTATGTATCAATATTTTTTGATATGATTGTTCTTTATCTAGAAAGAGAGGTTTTACATAGTATGCAAATATTAAAAGCAATCTGGGACTTTTTTCAGGGTCAAATACTGGCAATGAAGTGGCTGAACAGTGTCGTTGGAAGCGGCTTATCGGCCTTGGGACTGGACTTAAACAACCGCTGGGTCGGGAGTATCCAGTTTTTCCTGTATGACGTTATAAAAATCACGGTGTTGCTGTGTTTTCTAATCTTTCTTATCAGCTATATTCAAAGCTACTTCCCACCGGAACGCAGCAAAAAAATTCTTGGCCGTTTCCATGGAATCGGCGCAAACACTGTGGCCGCTTTACTCGGCACGATCACGCCTTTTTGCTCCTGTTCGTCCATCCCGCTGTTCATTGGCTTTACCTCAGCAGGGCTGCCGATCGGCGTTACGTTTTCGTTCCTGATATCTTCCCCTATGGTGGATCTCGGTTCTCTGCTCCTGCTGATGAGCATATTCGGCGCGAAAGTAGCTGTCATTTATGTTATTGTTGGTTTGATCATTGCCGTCATCGGCGGTTCACTTATTGAGAAAATGGGCATGGGTAAATATGTGGAGAGCTTTATCCTGACAGCCGGAAGCGTAGATATTGAATCCCCCGATCTGACAAGAAAAGACCGTCTGATCTATGCGAAGGAGCAAATGCTATCAACTTTTAAGAAAGTAATTCCGTATATCCTAATCGGCGTAGGTATCGGCGCAATTATCCACAACTGGATTCCTGAGGAATGGGTGGGAACGGTGCTTGGCAGCAAGAATCCCTTCGGAGTGGTGTTGGCTACGCTCATCGGCGTCCCGATGTACGCCGACATCTTCGGCACGATTCCGATTGCAGAAGCTTTGTTCTATAAAGGCGCTCAGCTTGGAACTGTACTGTCTTTCATGATGGCTGTAACAACCCTGTCGTTACCTTCGATGATTATGCTGCGTAAGGCGGTTAAACCTAAACTGCTGGCTTTTTTTATTGCAATATGCACAATTGGAATCATCACTGTAGGTTATTTATTCAACGCTTTTCAGGCGCTGATCGTATAGGAAGAAAGAAATTATGGCAAAGACATGGTATCCTGTTATCGATTATCTGATATGTGCGGAGT
>JAEWNU010000064.1 GCA_023456995.1 Bacillota bacterium | reverse complement strand
GAAGCATATCGACTGGGTTTTAGGCAAATTATTCTTCCTCAACAAAATGCAGAAAACATAAACGCTGCAAATTATCCCGGGCTAAAGCTTGTTGCTGTCAAAAGTGTTGGTGATTTGCGTCGGCTGTTCGCATGAGGTACTACAAAAATAAATGCAGTCAGTATTCATGCTGGCATCGCTTTGGTTCAACTGATCCAAGGTACAATAACCGTCTTTTTGATGAACGCAGTGGTGCGCACATTTTATTAAATTCAATTTAAAGCACCTCCGGAACCTTTTTGTATATTGTTTTCGATGTGGAACCGATTATTCTGCGGCTGTTTTCGTAACTCTAGGAAAAGATAGGGCTGCTGATAGTGATGATTTTAGAATTAGTATAAAACTCAAATGAATTGGAAGTAATTTAACCTACGCTCTATTTCGCTAAATAAATATTTAGCGAAATAGAGCGTAGAGAAAAGGAGGGCCAATCCCATGCCGGCTGTTTTAAATAGCAAATCTAAATACGCACCATTTAACGATTGCCCCGCACCTTTGCGCGAATTTTTATCATATATTCTGACGATTCGCGGCTTATCTCCGCGTACGGTTGATGGTTATTATATTGAACTGCGCACATTTTTACGTTTTTTAAAGCTTTTCCGCTGTAATCAACTTATCGCCGAAAATTTGGCCGAAACCTCTATTATTGATGTTCCAACTGAATTGATCTGTAGCATTAAGTTGGCTGATATTTATGCCTATCTGAATTTTGCGCATACCGAGCTTGGCAACGCTGCTAGTGCGCGTGCCCGTAAAATTTCAGCGCTAAGTTCGTTCTATAAGTTTTTATCGACAAAAACGCTTTATATCACCGATAATCCGATAAAAAATCTGGACAGACCCGCGACTAAACGCGCGCTACCTAAATATCTAACGTTGGATGAAAGTAACGGTTTACTTGAAAATGCTGATTTAGATGAGAATGTGCGTGGTTACTGTATGCTAACTTTATTTTTAAACTGTGGCATGCGTCTGTCTGAACTCGTAGCGATCAATCACACAGATATTCGCGACGACCATACATTAAAACTGCTTGGCAAAGGCAACAAAGAGCGCATTGTCTACCTTAATAAAGCCTGTTTAGATGCGATAAACGCCTATCTTGAGGACTCAAAAAAAATCAAGCGAAAAGATGACGCGCTCTTTGTGGGACAAAACGGTCAGCGACTTTCGCCTCGCCGAGTTGAGCAAATTATCAGCGATTGCCTTAAAAATGCTGGACTATCCGGCAAGGGCTATACGCCGCACAAGCTGCGCCACACCGCCGCAACGCTGATGTATCAATACGGTAATGTAGATGTACGGATATTAAAAGAAATTTTAGGGCATGCCAATTTGAACACAACAGAAATTTACACACACGTTTCAAATCAACAGCTTGAAAAAGCAGCGGATAGCTCTCCCCTTGCCCAAAAAAAGCGCGCCATAAAGCAGCCCAAAGACGATGAATCTTCTTCAACGGAATAACGCATAGCTGTAGGCTTCCAACGCGGCACCTGCAATTAGAAAGATGCCATAAAGCACCATTTTGCCACAAAAAAGACCTGGAGAAATGCTTGCACTGCCCCGTTGCTGTGGAACCATCGACTGCCAGAAATATTGGCTGAGCTGCATGGCATCACAGCAGCAAAACATGATGGCTACGGTAGAAATCATCAGGTTTGGCAACAGAAAGACTAAAATATACCGCAACGCCGAGTTGGGGTAGCAAGCAAGCAGCCCACTGGCTAACACGCCATATCCCATTCCTTTTATACATGGGGCCAGTGCGATAATCGGTGCTGATACCGCGCAGAAACCACAAATAAAAAGGATTAACCACGCTGCTGCGTTTGGTGTGAGTGCGCTAAAAAATGTTTTCATCATCGATTGTCTTTCTCGGCTTAGTATAAACTGTTTCAAAACTTCAGTGACACCATCTAATTTTCCGATGCCCAACCATACCGATGCTACAGTGCCAATTAGCACGCCAATTAAAAACATAATGCCAAAGAACAGCATACCCCCGTGCGTTCTAATCCAAAGAATAAGGCTTTTACGATTGGTGGCGTAGCTGCTTGTACGACCTGCTCTTTCCATACAAAATAACACCCCCGACATATCCTTTTATAAAGCATATGTCGGGGGTTGTCCGTATTATGATCTCATATAAAAATTATCTATCTGCCTAGCTCATAAGCACGTTTGATGCAGCTATCAATGCCGGCTACAATTGCTTCTTCCAAGTTGTGTTGCTCCATGGCATCAAGGCCGGCCAGCGTTGTGCCACCCTTGGAACAAACCATCTTGATCAGTTGATCTAGGCTGGTACCGCTGTCAGTCATCATGTGGGCTGAGCCGATAAGTGTACTACCAAACAACTTCATAGCCGTCTCGTGATCAAAACCTAGCGCAACAGCACGTTGCACAAAAATTTGCGTAATGCGATAGATAAAAGCGGGGCCGCTGCCATTAAACGGAATAACCTCATTCATCAGGTTGGAAGGAATCTGTATGGCGTCGCCACAAGCAGCGAAAAAGCCGAGCACGGTGCTAAATTCATCTTCTGTCGTTGGGCAGACCTTTGAAAGTGCTGAGGTACCATATCCCAGCGAAACCGGAGTATTCGGCATGACCAAAACCACTTTAGCGTCATAATCCAACGCCCTTTTAATGAAATCATCAGAAATGCCCGCTGCAATTGAGATAAAAACATTCTGACCCTTACACGCGGGCTTTATCTCTTCCAAAAGGGCTGTAAACCCCTGCGGCTTTACAGCCAGCAGCACATATTCACAGCTTTCCACTACCTCACACGGGCTGGTTGCCTGACGAATTCCCTGAGTATACAGCGTTCCATGCCGTTCGGGATGTCGGTCACAAAGCAAAATCTGGTCAGGCGGGACCACGCCATTTTTTAAAATACCGCCAAGAAGAGCGGTGGCCATATTCCCCACACCAATTACACCCAGTTTTAACATAACGCTTCCCTACCCTTCAATCTATAGTGTAGCGGCCTTAATATAAAGCGCACATTCAATACGTTTTTTCTCAGTTTCACAGGACATCTTATGCGGCTTTAAAATATCGCCGTTATAGATCATGCCATTAGCGTTGCAGCCACCGCTGCAATAAAATTTTGCCCAGCAGTTACGGCAGTCCTCTTTGCCATATACTGTTGAATTCGCGAACCGCTCCTTCATAACGGTGTCGATTGAGCAGTCAAATACACTGCCCATCTTCCATTCCTCATGTCCTACAAACTGGTGACATGGGTAGACTTCTCCATCCGGTGTTACGGCAACATATTCATTGCCACAGCCGCAGCCACGTAGTCGCTTGATAGCACAGGGTCCCTGATCAAGGTCAATCATAAAGTGGAAGAAGTTAAACCACTTTTTCTCGCCGTTTTCCCTCTTTATCATTTCCTCGGCCAATTTTTCATATTCAGCAAAAATGACCGGCAGATCCGTTTCGGTGATGGCGTAAGGCATACTATCTTCAGCGACCACCGGTTCGACTGAAATCTGGTCGAATCCAAGTTCGTTTAAGTACAAAACATCCTCTACAAAATCGAGATTATACTTGGTAAAAGTGCCACGCACATAATAGGGTTTGTCCCCTCTTGCGGCCACCATTTTCTGAAATTTAGGCACAATGGCGTCATAACAGCTTGAACCATCAACACGCTTACGCACCCGATCATTCACACTTGGGCGACCATCTATGGACAACACGACGTTAGACATTTCTCGATTAATAAACTCAATTTTATCGTCAGTCAACAGGAGGCCGTTGGTCGTGATGGTAAACCGGAACACCTTATTATATTCCTTTTCCTTTGACCGGGCATACTCGACGATTTCCTTAACGACGTCAAAATTCATCAATGGTTCTCCACCGAAGAAATCAAGCTCGAGATTGCGTCGTCCTTGAGAATGGAATAGCAGATAGTCAATCGCTTTTTTACCCACCTCAGCGCTCATCAACTTTCGGCCGCCCTGATAATCGCCAGTGGAGGCAAAGCAGTATTCACAGCGCATATTGCAGTCATGTGCGATATGTAAGCACATAGCCTTTACAGGGGAAATTGCGGTTAGACTCTGGTATTTTTCATAATCATCCTCGCTGAACAGTTCCCCTGCCTGAAAAAGTGCATAGAGCTCAGCGTAGGTTTCATTTATTTCCTGCTCAGAATAGTCACTAGAAAACTTGTCCAGCAGTGGCTGCGGACACTTCTCCGTCATGGGGGCCGACAACATACCCGCCATGTCATAGCCGAGTTTATCCATTAAATGGATTGCGCCACTGTTGACGTCCAAAACGATATGGTATCCGCCCTGAATATAGCGATGGAGCATTGTAGTATTCATCCTAACTCATAAATTCGTTTAAAAAAGTAAGGGACAGGTAAACTGCCCCTCTCTAATACTTTAATCAGAGCCTTACTTTCTCTCACACTTCTGGTTGGCGACAGTGCAAGAGGTTTTACATGCAGACTGGCAGGAAGCCTGGCACTCGCCACAGCCGCCCTTGACAGCCGATTCTTTCAAGTTGGCTTTATTTATCGTTTTGATATGCTTCATTTGAATCATCCTCCGAATATTTTATCTATAATAGTATAGCATACCTGATAGCATCTTTCAAATACTATTTTCGCTTTAATTTGGCATTTACGCCAATAATTCCGCCTATAGCACCGCTGACTAATGAAATGACGAGCTTAATTAACGCCGCGAGACCTACATCGAATCGACTCATAAACGATGCCAACATTAGCAGCAAAAATATAATCAGCCCACAGAGCGCGCCGACCAACATGCCGCGTTCACGAATGCGGCGTGCTGCAAGATACCCGGACAAAAACGAGCCCAACATTAAAAGACCCGCTGAAAAGGGATTTAGCAGCACGAATGGAACATCCTTTTTACACATCACAAACGAAAAAAGCAGCAACACGACCGTTGTTGTCAACAGCCCGAAAGTCACTGCTTTAAGCATGGTAATCATATTTGTGGTTGCATTGTTGCCTTTGCTGACTGAACGCTGTTTCGCCTTGCTTTTCATCGCGCTTCCCCTCCTAAGCTCTTTACAAAAGCTTATTCGAGGTACTGGACAAATATGCCTTTACAGCTACAAACAAAAAGCAAAGGTAGCCTACAAGACGATGAACCGTTAATTATTCCTTGGGGGTAGTGTTGGCTACAACGGCGCTGCGCAGAATTCTGATCTTAACGCGGTCAGAGCCGGTTTCAATAACAATGGTATCATCCTTCACGCTGACGACGCGGCCAATAATGCCACCCTGTGTCAGAACCTCATCGCCGATGTCGAGCGAAGCACGCATCTGCGCATCCTTTTTCTGCTGCTTTCTCTGGGGCAGGAACATGACCAGATAAACCACAACGAGCATTGCGCCCATCATAATATAAGAGCCCATTGGATTTGTCGCCTGTAACATAAAATTACCCATTTCGTTCTTCCCTTCAATCTAATATAACATTGTCATTATACATAAAAAAATACCAACAATCAAGAGAAAATCAGCCAGTTATAAAGTCTTTCTTTTATAAGACCGTTATATGCGGGTGGCTAGCAGCGTGGCGTAACGGTTGCGGAAGGCTTCAAAATCACCTGTGTCAAGCGCTGCACGAATATTTTCCATCAGCGTATTGTAAAAATAGAGGTTATGCTGCACCGCCAGACGCATGCCTAGCATCTCGTTTGCTTTGAGAAGATGCCGCAGATAAGCGCGAGAGTAGTGCTGACAGGC
>JAEWNU010000063.1 GCA_023456995.1 Bacillota bacterium | reverse complement strand
TTTTTCTCAAACTTTTCTCTAAGCTTTGAGAGGGCTTTTGACTCCAGTCTCGAGACATAGGAACGCGATATTCCCATGCTCTGAGCAATCTCGCGTTGAGTCAGTGGGCGTTTACCATGTAAACCATAGCGCAAAATGACAATATCGCGCTCGCGATCGTTAAGTTCACTTTCAATGCTGTTATGCAGTTCCTGCGCGCGCAGACGAAATTCAATATCTTCAAAGATACTGCCTTCGTCTGCCATAATATCTTGCAGCGTCAGCGCGTTGCCGTCCTTATCGGTATCAATCGGGTCAAATATGTAAACATCCTGTGCCGTCTTTTTACGGTTGCGGAAATACATTAGAATTTCGTTTTCAATACACCTTGAGGCATAGGTTGCAAACCGCGTGCCTTTTTCATAGTCAAAGGTTGAAACCGCTTTAATCAGCCCTATTGTGCCGATAGAAATCAGATCATCCTGATCTTTGATGTTGGAGTAATACTTTTTGATTATGTGTACAACCAGACGCAAATTGTGTTCTATCAAGCGATTTCTGGCTTGTGTATCCCCCTCTCGAATCAGTTTCAGGCACTCGCGTTCATTTTTAGCTGAAAGCGGCCTGGGAAAAGAATTCCCGCTGCTGACATGCAAGACAAAGAGGAGCCGCATTAGCTGTGGCAGCCCTGATAGAAGCGTCTCTAAAAACATAGTGTTCCGCCCTCTCACTTGAATTTCACTTTACATTTTATGTGGGAGGCCCTTTGAAAAGCACCCATAGCGCTACAATCAAAAATATTGCGCCAAATGATGGTTTCAAAGACTTTTATGTCATAGCATTTAATACAGTGATGGTGTTGCCTTTTAAGACATAAGCGCGCTGCTTCTTCATTAAGGCGAAGCTGAAATTAAATTAAAATACGCAAAACAGCCGAAGGCTCCGTTGTGCCTTCGGCTGTTTGCATATAGGTAATAAGTAGCTGGCTATTGATGTTTCTGTGCTTCTAAATAGTCGTTAAGCTCGGCATTTTTAATATCGGTGATGAACATATGCCCCGGCGAGTGGGTAATCACAATCGGGGGCTTGGCGGCTTCAATTGCGGCCTGTGGGGTGACGCCACAGGGCCAGAACACCGGTATTTCGCCTTCCCGAACCTCCACCGATTCGCCGTAATCGGGCTGCATGATATCCGCAACGCCAATTTTGGATGGGTCCCCCATATGTACTGGCGCACCATGCACATTGGGATACTGTTGAGTAATCTCATAGGCCAGTTTGGCGTTTTCGGGCGTCATAGGACGCATACTGCACACCATTGGGCCCTCGAACGGGCCGGCCTTGACCGTTTGGATATTAGTTTTGTACATCGGCACGTTGCGGCCGGTGGCAATATGCCGCACCTCGATACCCGCCTTGATCAGCGCCTCTTCAAACGAAAAGCTGCACCCGATTAAGAATCCGACGAAGCCTTCCTGCCAGAAAGCCGAGGCATCATTGACGCGCTCAGAAAATACGCCGTTGCGGTAGATGAAATATTCCGGAATATCGGTGACAATATTGCCGCCCGCACCCATGGCGTGGGTTTCAGGCGTACCCTCGATGATCTCCAGAACAGGGCAGGGGAAAGGATTTCTGGCGGCGTATTCCTTAAAATCCGCAGCATAGTCTGCGGGCAGAATAACAAGGTTTGCCTGCGCATAGCCCGCGCACATGCCTGCCGTGGGGAAGGTGATCTCGCCTGCGCGTATTTTCTGGCGCACCTCGGCGGGGCTCATATGAATATACGGGGTGATGTCATAGCGTGCCATACCCGTCTTCCTTTCTGTTATTTATTTAGCGCGGAGTCACACGACAGCGGTAGTCGGTTCCACTGACATTAACGGTAAATTCCCACGGCCCGGGCGTTGTCTGCACCAGATCAAGATCGGTGCGAATTGCGTCAAGGCGCCGAAGGTTTGAGAGGTAAATATCCTGTGCCTCGGTAACGGTCACGGCCTTAAAGCGTACCGTATCACCGAATTTGCACTGCGCAATCAGCGGGAAATCTGCCGTAATGACGTTGGCGATTTTTGTATAGCCGCCGGTAGTTTGGCGGTCAGCCAGCATGATGATAGGCTGGCCCGCGCTCGGAATCTGCACAGCGCCCATTGAGATGCCGTCTGAGATGATGTCGCCGCCTTTGATGTGCTCAACGACCTCGCCTTCCAGGCGGCAGCCCATGCGGTCAAACTGGTTGGTCACTGAATAGGTTGCGCCCAAAAAGGTTTTGATACCCTTTTCGGTGAAAGCGTCATCCTGTGGCCCCATCACGACCCGCAGCGTCTTGTGCGTAGCGGTGAAATCTTCCGGCGGAACAAAACGTCCCTGTACCAGATTTGGCAGGTCGGTTTTAGGCGCTCTGAAAGCCAGGCGATCTTCCTTGCCCAGTTTTCGGCCTTCCACGCCGCCTATTTGCGCCTTGAGGTAAGTCGAGCGGCTGCCCATGACCGGTTCAATGTCAAAACCGCCCGCCACAGCGAGGTAGGCGCGGCAGCCCGAAACCTGCATGCCAAACGTGAGCTTATCGCCCGGCTTGACCGCTACTGCGCGGTACATGGGCAACGGTGAGCCGTTTAACGCGGGTGAAAGATTGCCGCCGGTTACCGCGATGATGTTGGCCTCGTCAAAGGTGATATTGGGGCCCATCATGGTAATTTCAAGCGCTGCCTCATCCTTCTCGTTCCCTACAAGAATATTGGCAATTGCGAAGGAACGGGGATCCATAACGCCTGAAACGGGCACGCCATATTGTTGATAGCCAACGCGCCCCGCATCCTGTACGGTGGTCAAAAAGCCACCGCTAAGAATCGTCATGCCCATAATTAACCCTCCTTGCTGTATGTTTTGACGACATAGCTGCCGTTGGCAACCTTTGCAGCAATATCGTCAAACTCGGCCTGGTCTATCGGGCGATATTTAACGTATTGCCCTGCCTGCAAAAGTATTGGCGTTTCACGCTGCGCGTCGTAAAGTTTTAACGGCGTTCTGCCGATCAATTGCCAGCCGCCGGGGGAGTCGATTGGATAAACGCCAGTCTGGCTGCCCGCGATGCCTACCGAGCCTCCCGGGATTTTAACACGGGGGCTTGTGAGGCGGGGCGTAGCAATTTCGGCGCTCATGCCGCCCATATAGGGGAAACCCGGGGTGAAGCCCAGCATGTAGATCAGATATTCCGGTTCGCTGTGGATTTTGATGACTTCCTCAACTGTTTTTTTGTTGTGCTCGGCCACAAAACCGAGATCTGGTCCCATCTCGCCGCCGTACAATACGGGGATTTCCACCACTGAGGCGGGCGGAATTTCTACTTCATCCAAGCTGCCCAGCAACCCATGCAGCGTTTCGCGCAATTTTTCGTAACGAATAACCTCTGGACGATAATGCACGGTTAGCGAGCGGTAGGTTGGTACTGTCTCGACAATGCCGGGCACGCCTTTCTTTTCCAACGCGATATTAAAGGCGCGGATGCGCGCGTTGATTTCTGTGCTGATTTCGTTACCGAACTCCACCAGAATCGAGGTGTCGCCGGTCATTAAAAAACGAACATCCTGCATCACTTAAAGCCTCCTTGTTCCTGTTTTGGCAGGTGCGCCACCGATATCAGTTCAGCAGCGCACCCGCAGTAGTGCTTTATCCGAAGATGGTTAAAAGCTTGGGCACTGCCTTAATACCGACATAACCGGTGAGTAATACGACGATGATACCAGCGACAATCAGCCAGGTCGGATGCTTATAGTCCTCGCCGACAATTGCTTTGTTACGGGAAGCCAACAGCATTGTGCCGAGGGTTACAGGCAGGATAAGGCCGTTGAGCGAACCGGCTGCCACCAGCAGCGTTTTGGCTCCGCCAAGGATAACCATGATGAGGGTAGAGAAGGCGATGAATCCAACGATAAACCACTTTTCATTCTTCGCAATAAAGGGGTGCAATGTCTTGAGGAACGAAACAGAGGTGAACGCTGCGCCGATGACCGAAGTGGTACCCGCGGCGAACAGCGCGACGCCGAAGAGGCGGTAGCCAATTTCGCCAGCAGCCAGGCGGAAAGCTTCGGCTGCGGGGTTGGAAGCAGCACCGATTTTGCCGATAGCATCAGCACCACCGGCGGCGCAAACGCCAAACACGGCGAGGAACAGCAGAATTCGAACCGTGCCCGAAACTGCGATGCCGGTCGTGACCGAGCGTTGAATCTGGTTAAGGTTATCTTTGCCGGAAATACCAGCGTCAAGCAGTCTGTGCGCACCCGAGAACGTGATGTAACCGCCGCAGGAACCGCCAAGCAGCGTGATCATCGGGAAGAGCAGTGCCATAGGCTCATCAGGGGCAAAAATTTTGGCTGCCACCTGACCAACGGGGGGTTTAGAACTGATAGCCACAAATAAGATCGTCACAAGAATAATCGCGCCGAGTACCTTTGTTGCAGTATCCATGCCTTTTTTGGCATCTTTGGAAAGGAAAATTGTAATAGCGAGTACACCGGCAATGACACAGCCCGCTTTTGTCGGGATGCCAAGCATTGCGTTAAGACCCAGTGAAACGCCGCCGACGTTGCCAATGTTAAAGGCCAAACCGCCCAGTGCAACAAGGAACGCGATAAAATAGCCTAGTCCCGGCAGCACCTTGTTGGCCACGTCCTGCCCGCGCATACCGGAAACGCCGATGATGCGCCAGACATTGACCTGTGTGGTGATATCCAAAATGATGGTGCAAAGGATAACGGTGGCGAACGAGGCCATGTATTGCGAGGTAAACATAGTCGTCTGAGTTAAAAATCCGGGGCCGATAGCAGAGGTTGCCATCAAAAAGGCGGCACCTATCAGGACGGCGGCATTCTTTTTGTCAGGCTTGGCGGGGGAAGTTGTGTTTCGGTTTTCTTGGCTACTCATAACAATTTTTCCTCCTATATAACATTTTGGTCTCGATAACGCGACCGCATCCAGTGTGCAAAGGGGCAGCCTTTGTTTTGATACCCGAGATTGGATATGGTTTAAGTCAGCGTTATCTTGTGGTTTAGTTTGCCGGTAAAGTGGGTGTTGCCTTGCCGTCAAACCCTACGGTACAATTTAAAGCTGGGTTAAGTTGCAGATGGTCACGCCGTTCTTCTCCAGCGTTTCGCGGATGTTCTTAACAAATTCCAAAGCGCTGGGGTTGTCACCGTGCACGCAGATGGAATCGGCCTTGATGTTGATGATTTTGCCGGTCGCTGTTTCCACCGTACCCTGCGTTACCATCTGTACCGTTCTGGCGATGGCAATCTCCTTGTCGTGGATGACGGAGCCAGGCAGCTTTCTTGATACGAGCGTACCGTCGTCGTTATAGGCACGGTCGGCAAACACTTCGGAAGCGGCGCGCAGCCCAATTTTTTCAGCGGCTGAAATCATTTTGCTGTTAGCCAGCCCGAGTAATATGATAGTGGGGTCCACCTCGTAAACACCCTGGCAGATGGCTTCTGCTAGCGCCTCATCCACTGCGGCCATGTTATAAAGCGCGCCGTGGGGTTTAACATGCTGCATCTGGATGCCCTTTGCCTTGGTAAAAGCCATCAGAGCACCAAGCTGATATTTGATGTAGGCCTTTGCTTCGGCAGGTGTCACCACCATATTGCGGCGGCCAAAGCCCATCAGATCCGGAAATCCGGGGTGTGCGCCTACTGCGGTGCCCGCTTTTGCAGCATCGGCAACAGTTTGCTCCATCACGACGGCGTCGCCGGCGTGCCAGCCGCACGCCACGTTGGCCGAAGAGACATATTTAAGGATTTCGGCATCCATGCCGATAGTATAGGCGCCAAAGCTTTCGCCAAGGTCGCTGTTGAGGTCTACCTTGTACATAAAATTTCCCCCTTTAAATTTTTTCTTGTCTATTATTAATGCAATTATGATGCCAACTGTATCTCAAGTGGTTTGTGGCACTTTTTGCCGAAATTTCACCGCACCTTTCACAACAGTCAAATAGGTTGTTTGTACAAGCTGCATTCTCTCTGACTGTGCGCCTGTGCGTCTGTGCACGGGTGAACTGTGCGAAATCGCACAGTTGTGCAACGGCGCTAATGCATAAAACCGTCGCAGCATAATTGCTGCGACGGTTTTATTGCAAAACTTTTTAGTTTTAAATCTTAACGCCGGGAGGAGTATTTACGTGCCACGGGGTTATGGCGGGAAACGCAGGAAAGCTCAGCAGCTTTTGCTGCTTCGGGGTCGGGCGCAAGCAGCGGGATATCTGAAATAACATAATTGCCAAGCACATGGGTGTGAAGGCGGAAACCTCCGTCGGCTTCGTCGTATTTAGCACCCGCAATTTCTACAGGCATACCGTCGACGAGCTCATAGATATATTTGCCGGTTTCGGTTTCATAGAAAAGCTCACCGGTGCGGTTGAATTTTACGTGGTTAAAGCCGAAGAAGATCATATTTGCATTGGGGTTGGCTGCTTCAACCGCCGCATTGGGAACGGTATCAAACAGCAACAGCACCTTGCCCTGACCTGATACGTCGACAGTAAAGGTACCTTCGCTAGGGTCACGACCAAAGGAAAGCTCCACCTCGTCATCATAATTAAATTTCAGCAGGTACGGATCTCCGGGGTAAATAAACTGCTGATCATGGTCAATGATGAACGGCTTGGCTTCATCATAGGAAAGCTTATAATTAAAGTAGTAGTTCACGGAAAACTGCACCGGAATCTTAGCATCCTTGATACGGTATTCCTGTTTACCCTGGCGTTTATTTAGTGTAATGGTGCCTATAACCTCCGCGGCGCTGGTTGCGGTGCTGTCCTTGAGCTTGATGACCACAGCCGGAAAATAAGTCAGGTTTCCTGCGCCACTCTCATTTTTTAGAAGAGTCACGTCAACCGATTCGACAAGGTCGCCGCCCTGTTCCCACTCGGTCTTAATGTTTATATTGCGAATCATGTCCAGAGAAAAATTCTCCGAGCCATACTCTTGGGAATTCTCCCAGGTGTCCCCGGCATACGTCAGCTTAAAATAAACGATGGAGCCGTATTCTGCAGGTTTGGCTTCCACAGAATAATCGCTTAGTCGATTGACGCTTTCTTTAGGCCGGCAAATATATTTCGGCACTCCGTCCATGCTGCTTTCGGAGGCATAGAGAATACCTCCGGTCGAAAAGAAATCTACAATTGGAGCCGCTAACGACACAGACGCCATAGCAACCATCATTGTCATTGCAAGAATTATGCGGAGTGATTTTTTCATTTTTCGTCCTCCAAGCTAATTTTATGATGTCAACGATATACCATTTAAAGGGAGATGTCATCATAATATTAACATTTCGTTTATAGCACGGCAATAGGTTGCGTAAAATACAAGAATTTTGGTCGCGCTGTTATAAAATATTTGAAAATACTTAAGTTCTATTATTGTTCGAGTTTTCGGCGAAGCGAAAAGCGTGTAATACCCAAAAGCTCCGCGGCTTTTGAGTAATTGTTACCGCTGATTTTTAGCGCCCGGTCAATACAGTCACGTTCAATGCGTTCCAGTACCTTAGGCAGGTTGATGCCCTCTTCGCCAAAATCCGGCGCGCTTACTTCCGCGATTTGGTTTAAATCGCCCTTTAAGGGCTGCTGCAAAGAGGCCGGTTCATCAAGGGAAATTGCCCTGTTCAAAACGTCGCCTTCGCAAAACAGCGCACAGCGCTCCAAGACATTTCGCAGCTCGCGCACGTTACCCTTCCATGCGTATTCCGTCAGCTCTTTTGCAAAGTCCGGGTC
>JAEWNU010000062.1 GCA_023456995.1 Bacillota bacterium | reverse complement strand
TATGGATTACACTGCCGGAATAGTATGCATCTCCAGATAATCAAGCTGGCTCTCAGTCATACTGCCTTTTTGCTTCAAAATATTTGCTGCGGCGTTTGGCAGATAGGTTTCTTCGCTCGGCTCATAGGGCAGCCCCAGATAATAAGCTGCAAACATTCTAACCGACGCAGTGCCAATTTCATACGCTGTTTCTGCGTAAATGCTCTCCAAATCCTTGCATTTAAAGTCGGGCGTTTTAGCCGCATCCACACCAAAAGCGGCAAACAGATCCTCTGGCGGAATATTATAAAGTCGGCTAATTTCCGAGAAGGTGTAGGAACCGCGAATATCTGCGGGATTATACTGACCCGAATATTGCTGCTCTTTATATTTGGCAGGAATTTTTGTCGATTCGGTTTTCCAAAGCCCTAAAACGGATGTGATAGTAATACCCAACACAAACACCGTAATAGTAACAACGACGGCAATCTGCGGCTTAATTTTCACTATGAACACCTTCCTTCCCAAAAGTGATGCTAACGGTGTCTTTGATTGGGCAGGCAAAGGCGCTGGTGCATGTGTGACAGCTGATGCACTGAAGGTCGCCAATAACCTCCTTGCTGGAAACTTCAATATTCATCGGGCAATCTCTGTCGCACTTTTTGCAGCCGACGCAGGTGCTTTTGTTTCTCCTAAGTTTAAAAATGCGAATGGGGTTAAACAGGCTCAGAAATGCACCATAAGGACAGAGATATTTGCACCAGGGGCGTTCAATAAAGAGCGACAGTACAATAATCAGCCCGAGCATGATGTAAGCGGAAACAGCAACCTCGTCGGTGAAGAAGTTAAACAGTGCATAGTACGGGTCAACCGACTGGAAAACAAGCTTAGCTGTGGTAGCGGTATTATATAAAACCATGATCAAGACCACATATCTGAGATATCTCAAAACACGATCCAGCTTTTTCGGTACCATCTGGTTGTACTTTTTCGGAAAAAGTTTTTTCCCCAGTTTGCCAATCCACTCCTGAAAAGTGCCGAACGGACAAAGATATCCGCAAAAGATCGTGCCAAACAATAGAGCCGTAATTACGCCGAGAATCATCAGAATAAATGAAGAATTGTGAATTTTCTGGATAAAGCTGCCCGTCGTAATGAACTCATAAAGGGTTGCCACGCCGCCAAATGGACAGATCGCGTGAAGCGACGCATTTGGCAACAGCGGAATTTTGATCCCCTTTTCCGCCATCCATTTGCTGATGGTGATTAAAAACACAAGACCAAAGACAAAAATCTGTATGATGAGCCTGATACCGGCTGCTCTTTTTTTACCGTTTTCCATAATAGAAAGCCCCCTTTCATTTGTGCTTATAATAACTTTAAATTTAGGCAAAAGTGTGTTTTTTTAAGGTTAAAACTGCGCCATGTTAAAGCCAGAAGTTATGCTATTGAAAGCCCCACAAAGCCAAAAGCGCCCCGTTTTGTCTAGTGCAATGCACAAAACAAAACGGGGCGCAATTTTGATGATATGATCAGTAATATACTTATAATTTTAATCTCTTTTAAACCAGCTTGGTCGTCCAGTCCTCAACATTCCAGACGGCAGACACAATATCCGAATAAAACTCGGGCTCATGGCTGACGAGCAGTACAGTGCCTTTATAGGCGCGGATCGCCTCTTTGAGCGATTCCTTGGCGTCAACATCAAGGTGGTTTGTCGGCTCGTCGAGCACCAGCAGGTTCATGGGGCGCAGCATCAGCTTGCACAGCCGCACCTTGGCGTTCTCGCCACCCGAAAGTACGCGCATCTGGGTGGTAATGTGGTCGGTGGTCAGCCCGCATTTAGCCAACGCTGCACGCACCTCCCCATTGGTCATACCGGGGAACTCCTGCCAGATCTCTTCTAAAGCCGAAAGGTCGCTTCGGCTTTCCTCCTGCTCAAAATAACCGGTTTCGACAAACTGGTCGTGCTCTATCGTTCCGGCAATGGGTGGAATCAGTCCTAAAAGTGTTTTGAGCAACGTCGATTTACCCAGACCGTTGACGCCACGGACAGCAACCTTTTGATTGCGCTCCAGCATCACATCCACAGGGCGAGTCAGGGGATCATCGTACCCCAGCACCAGACCCTTCGCCACAATAACCTCCCGCCCAGGCGTGCGGGCGGGCGAAAACGAAAAGGTCGGCTTTATCTTTTCTTTACTCAGCTCGATAATATCCATCTTATCAAGCTTTTTCTGACGGCTCTTCGCCATATTGGCCGTCGCTACACGGGCTTTGTTTCGGGCAACAAAGTCCTCTAGCTGGGCAATTTCCTTTTGCTGTTTTTCATAGGCCTGCTCGAGCTGGCGCTTTTTAACTTCGTAGAGCGTCATAAACTGGTCATAGTTGCCGGTAAAACGGGTCAGCGTCGCATTTTCAACATGGTAGATGACGTTGACAACATCATTTAAAAACGGAATATCATGCGAAACCAAAATAAACGCGTTCTCATAGTTTTGCAAAAAGCGCTTGAGCCACGCGATGTGATTTTCATCCAAGAAGTTCGTCGGCTCATCCAATATCAAGATCATGGGGTTTTCGAGCAGCAGCTTGGTGAGCAAAATTTTAGCGCGCTGCCCACCCGAAAGCTCTGAAACATCGCGGTCAAGGCCAATTTCGCCAAGGCCCAAGCCGTTTGCGTACTCCTCAATCTTGGTATCCAGCGAATAAAAACCGCTGTGATCCAAAATCTCTTGAATATCGCCGACTTCCGCCATGAGGGCGTCCATCTCTTCGGCGGGGCAATCTCCCATTTTATCATAAAGCGCCAGCATTTCCGCCTCGAGCGTGTACATATGCGCAAAGGCTCCGCGCAAAATATCGCGGATGGTTTTGCCTTTTTCAAGGCTGCTATACTGGTCGAGATAGCCGGTGGTGATGTGGTTGCACCACGAAATTTCGCCCTCGTCCGGGGCGCGCTTGCCGGTGATGATATCGAGAAAAGTGGTTTTTCCCTCACCATTGGCACCCACCAGTCCGATGTGTTCGCCCTTGAGCAGGCGAAACGAAGCGTCTTTTAAAATCTGCCGTGCGCCAAAGCCGTGGCTGACGTTACTGACATTTAATATGCTCATATGGTCTCCTTAAATCTTAATGCCGCGACGGCAGCACAGTGTTTTTGTATTTAAAAGGCGTTGCCCTTTTTAGCAGTGATCCGTTTGGACATCTTGCCGGTATAATAGCCGAATGCGGCTTGCTCCCACAAGCACAAAGTGCACAGTGGGCGCATTGTCCATCAAAAGGCGGTTGCCGCTCAAGCGGCGAGCCGTTGGACATCTTGCCGGTATAATAGCCGAATGCGGTTATTATACCATGTCTTTTTTCCCTTTTCTACCCTGCGGCCTCCAACGTTTAGAATGAATTTTCCCAGACAGACGGGTTTTTATAAGATTTAGCGCACAAGCGCGTGATTTTATACTATAATAAAGACGTAACGAATGCTTTAAAACCGGCGCACCCTTGCGCCGTTCAATCATAAGGAGAAACCATGCTGTTATCCGCTGAACACATCTCAAAAAATTATGCAACCAAGCAGCTTTTGCAGGACGCCTCGCTCTATCTCAATGAAAGAGACCGCATCGGTATTGTCGGTATCAACGGAACCGGAAAAAGCACTTTCCTGAAAATTATCGCAGGAATCGAGCAACCCGACGCAGGCGTTGTCTCGATCAACCCAAACCTTAAAATTGCCTTTTTGTCGCAAAATCCGGCCATGAACGATGAATTCACTGTGGTTCAGCAGGTGGCCGAAACGGTCACGCCACAGTTTGGCGATATCAACGATTACGAAATGAAAGCGATGCTGGCTCGGCTGGGCATCGCCAACTTTGACGCCAAGATTAAAACGCTTTCCGGCGGGCAACGCAAGCGCGTGGCCTTGGCTGCCACGCTGCTGTGTCCGGCTGAGGTTCTAATTTTGGACGAGCCCACCAACCATCTGGACAGCGACATGGTCATCTGGCTGGAGCAGCGCCTAAGCCGCTTTACCGGTGGACTGATTATGATCACGCATGACCGCTATTTTCTCGAACGGGTTGCGACCCGCATCGTTGAGCTGGCACACGGTAAGCTTTACACCTACGAGGCAAACTTCTCCAAATTTCTCGAGCTTAAGGCGCAGCGCACCGAAATGTCACAGGCCAGCGAGCGTAAACGGCAGTCGATTTTACGCCGTGAATACCAGTGGATTATGCGGGGTGCCAGAGCGCGCGGCACCAAGAGCCGCGACCGAATTGAGCGGTATGATGCGTTGATGGAACAATCGGCGCCCGTCACTGACGACACTGTTCAGATGGCAACTGTCTCGAGCCGTCTGGGCAAGAAGCTCATCGCGCTGGAGGCGGTCTGCAAAAGCTTTGACAACCGCCTTGTAATTAACAATTTTTCTTATAACATTCAAAAGAATGACCGCATTGGCATTGTGGGCAAAAACGGCGCAGGCAAATCGACACTGCTAAACCTGCTTGCGGGGTCCTTGAC
>JAEWNU010000061.1 GCA_023456995.1 Bacillota bacterium | reverse complement strand
CTTGATCGATATTGGCAAAGTTCAGATGCTTGATTGTTAATATTTCTGGTCCATAACCTAAATGCTCTAGACGTTCTCTGGTTTTGGATATTTCAATTGGGTCTACGTCAAGTGCGTACAAATGCCCTTTAGCTTCTAAACACTTTAGCATTTCTAGCGTATGTCCGCCATAGCCCAAAGTTGCATCCAAGCCAGTCTGCCCTGGTTTGATTTTTAAGAACTCGATTATTTCTTTAACGCATATAGAAATATGCATGCCAGCAGGTGTATTTCCCTTTTGAATAATCTTTGCTACAGTATCCACATATTTTTCGGGTTGGAGTTCCTTGTATTTTTCATTAAAGCTTCGCGGATGAGTTCCTTTATATCTGACACGCCGTTTATATTCCTTTTGTTGATTATCCATAATAACTCGCGCCTTTCCTTAACTAGTATTTTTGTACTCTTTCATTTTGTCTTTATCGATAATGGCAATGGATTCGCTAGGAGGACGCAAACGAATTCAAAGTATCAGATATTGTGGAGTCAAACTGTGCTGACCATCAAGACATAGATGCCACGATTTCTAATCTTGCATACTAAGTGTTGCCTTTAGGGATTTTCACCGTAAAACAACTTCCTCCATCCGTATGGCTTTGGGCGGAGACTGTCCCCTCGTGCGCTAAAACGATGGACTTTACTATAGTAAGCCCGATTCCTGCCCCTCCTAATTTGCGATTTCGGGACTTGTCCGTCCGATAGAAACGTTCAAATATCAGCGACAACTCTTCTTCGGGAATGCCAATGCCGGTATCGCTGACCTTTACAACACCACTTTCCTGCGTATCCGATACCTCAACATTTACGCTACCGCCCTCTGGGGTGTACTTGATGGCGTTAGATAGCAGGTTGGTAAAGACTTGAAGAATACGCGCTTTATCAGCATAAACAAATGCGGAAGAACCGCCAAGCGACATGGACAGATTCTTTTTGTCAGCCGCCGCTTTCATATTCTCCATTACGGTATGGGAGATCTCCATCAAATCCACTAATGTCTTGTTCAGCTTCAAATTATCACTTTCAATTTTCGCCAACCGCTCCAAGTCGGCCACCAGTGTTCCCAAGCGCTTCACCTCGTCATGACAGCCCTGCAACCGCTCAGGCGTAGCTTCCCAAAGTCCTTCAATCATTGCTTCTAGGTGGGAGCTGACAGCGGTCAGCGGTGTGCGCAGTTCATGAGCCATGTCCGTGGTCAGGCGCTTGCGCAGATTTTCTTGTTCGTTCAAGGCTTCCGCCATATGATTGATTGCAGTGACAAGCTCGTTTAGTTCCTGCGTTTTTATGCCCTGTTCAAACCGAATCCCATAGTTGCCCTCCGCGATTTGCTTGGCAATATACGCTGTCTTGGTGACCGGTCGGGCAATTCGCTGCGCCAGCAGGAAACCGACAAAGACAGAAGCCATAGCCGCTAAAATGCCAACCACAAAAAGAACCGTATTCATGGAATTTAGGAAGGAGAAATCATGCTCGCTTAAAAAATATGGGCCGTAATAGGTCACTGAGACAGTGCCTACCTTTTGCTCGCCTTGAAGAATGTCATAGGAATGGGTGACAAAACTGCCTTTCTCTCCGCGATTCTCCATGCGGGTCGAAATTTCCTCCATGACCTGTCCACAAAGGGTCATATCGTGGTTTTCGGCGTCCCATACGATATTTCCATCTATATCAAAAACCTTCAAAATGTACCCATCATATAAAGAATACATCCCGATGATATGCACATAGTCTATATCCCAGCTCCGTTTAAAGCTATTATACTGCTTTCCAAGGTCAACTGAAATGTTTTCGCTGTGCATACGCTCCTGCATGGTGATGTATTTGACAAACTCGCCACTTATAAACCAATTTGATAAAATTCCAATTAGCGCAATGGTCAGCAGCAGAATCAGAAGAATAGCAAGTGACAGCTGGGCCTTTAAGCTGCGCATCGCTTTATTCACCTCCAAACTTGTATCCACGGCCAGCTATGGTAAGCACATAAACCGGGCTTTTGGGGTCATCCTCCAGCTTTTTACGGATGTTCTTCACATGGCTGTCAATGGCCCTGTCGTACCCGTCAAAATCAGTACCGAGCGCAAGGGTAATGAGTTCCTCTCGGGTAAATACCTTGCCGGGATGCTTCATCAATGTGGAAAGAATCTTCATCTCGCTGGAGGTCAAAGGAATGACCACGCCTTTTTTACGCACCTCACCCTGTTCAAAATCCACCATCAAATCGCCATCCCGCCAGGAGTTGCGTACCGCCAGCGGCTTCATGTCCGCCTGTGTGCGGCGCAGCACGGATTCGACCCGCGCACATAATTCCTTTAGACCAAATGGTTTTGCAATATAATCGTCTGCACCGAGCGTGAGGCCATCCACTACGTTGTCCTCATCAACCTTCGCCGTCAGCATGATGATAGGAATTCTTGACTTCCGACGAATCGCCACACAAACCTCTTCGCCGCTCATGCCCGGCATCATTAAATCCAGCAGAACAAGGGAGATGTTTTCCTTATTAAAAATCTCTAAAGCCTTTACCCCATCTTCAGCGGAAAACACTCGAAACCCACGGCTTTCCAGCAGTGCAGAAATCACATCTAATATCTTGGGCTCATCGTCTACCACCAATATGTTTTTATTCGCCTCTAGCATATACAGACACCTCACAATCCCTATTTTATACGTAAAAGTCAGGAACCGCAAGCTTGCGATTCCTGACTTTGATTTTAGGCTAAATCATAGCCCTGATCTTCAATCTCTGCTTTGATTTTATCCAACGGGCTTTGCGTCGGGTCATGTTCTACTGTGACCGTCCCCGCTTGCAAATCAACAACCACGCTGCCGATACCGGGCAGGGCGCTGACCGCATTTGTAATTGCCTTCACACAATGATCGCAGGACATTCCATCGACCTTGATAACTGTTTTTTCCATAGTAAATATTCCTCTACTTTTGTTTAGTTGTAACTTATTGCGTTTGTTACTTGAGGTTAAAGGGCTTGAGGAGCTTCCACACCTTTATCATCTTTCCGTTCTCATCCACCTCAACCTGTGCATACTTCCAGCCCTCGACCTTTTCAGGATCGACCCCCGCCTCAATGAGCGGTTCGGGATTGAGGACGAATACGATATCCTTATCCTGATTGGATTTATCAAAGGTATTGGTTTTCATATCTTTTGCCCACTCAAACATATTGCCGTCTCCCAGCATGACGCCATAGTGGTCAAGGGAAGCATGGTAGTTGATGGCATCGCGATATTTGTTTACAATCTGCTCAAAGGCTGCCAGTGCAGTCGGGCTGCCGGTATAGGTCAGAGCGTCATTGCCCAGCTTTCTACCCACCATCAGCATGGTGCCATCTCCCGATTCGTTTTCATACAATGTGTAGTTATCGGACAGCTTTTCGGGGTCAAGTCCCGCATCCAAGAATGGCTGCGCTTCCAGTTCCAGCATGACATCGTGCATAGGAGCCTTGCTGTAATCCTCGCTCCAAATGAAGCGTACCGAATCATCCGGAGCAGAAAGTGACCAGCCCACGTTCATTTCGTCAGCAGATACCTTGTCGGGGATAGTTTTTAATAGCGCATCAAAGGTGGTTATGGACTGCTTGCCGACCACATCTAACGTTTTGGATCCTCCGGAGCAGGCGGTGAACGTGAGTGTGACCGCAATCATTGCAAGCCCTGCCGCAATCAGTTTGGTCTTCTTTTTCATACTTTGTTTATCCTCCCTAGCGTGTCGCCTTAAATTGTTTGAGCCGCAGAGCGTTTGTCAGCACGGAAACCGAGCTGAGGCTCATGGCAGCCGCCGCGAAAATGGGGTTGAGCAGCGGTCCACCGAACAGGTGGAGAACACCGGCGGCAATGGGGATGCCCACCACGTTGTACCCAAATGCCCAGAAGAGATTTTGCTTAATGTTTCGAATTGTTTTTTTGCTTAGGTCGATTGCAGTGGGGACATCCATCAAATCCGAGCGCATAAGCACAATGTCAGCACTCTCCATGGCCACATCCGTGCCAGAGCCGATGGCGATTCCGATGTCAGCCTGAGCCAGCGCCGGCGCATCGTTAATACCGTCGCCCACCATGGCAACCTTTTTGCCCTCATCCTGCAATTTTTTGACCTCGTTGGATTTATCTTGAGGCAGAACCTCGGCCAGTACTCGGTCGATGCCAACCTGCTTTGCGATAGCGGCAGCGGTCTTTTTGTTATCGCCAGTGATCATAGCCACTTCAATGCCCATCCTGTGCAGACTCTCAATAGCTGCCTTACTGGAGGACTTCACCACATCTGCCACAGCCACGATGCCCGCCAGATAGCCGTCAAAGGCAACATACATCGGTGTCTTTCCTTCCTCTGCCAGCCGGTCGCTTTGCTGTTCCATGCCTTTCAGGGCGATGCCCTGCTCATCCATCAGCTTGCGGTTTCCTGCAAGAACGATTTGCCCATCGATTTTCGCCTCTATGCCGCGTCCAGTGATGGAACTAAAGCTTTCAACCTTTAGCAGCTCCAACCCCTTGTTCTGCGCCCCAATGACGATGGCCTGACCCAGCGGATGCTCGGAACCCTTTTCCGCTGAAGCTGTGATTTGAAGAAGTTTGTCCGCAAGGATTTCACCCGTGGTCAACACATCTGTCACAGTGGGCTTGCCTTCGGTGATGGTGCCGGTTTTGTCGAACACGATGGTCTTAATCTGATGCGCTGTTTCCAGCGCTTCGCCGCCTTTGATAAGAATGCCATTTTCCGCACCCTTGCCGGTGCCCACCATGATGGCTGTCGGTGTCGCCAAGCCCAGAGCACAGGGGCAAGCAATGACGAGCACAGAGATAAAGATGGTCAGTGCAAATGTAAGGTCGCCACCCGTCCCAAAGTACCACGCAACCCCTGCAATCAGGGCAATAATACATACAATCGGTACAAACACGCCAGAAACCTTGTCGGCCATTGCCGCAATAGGCGCCTTACCGCCTTGAGCATCTTCCACAAGCTTAATGATTTGCGCCAGAGCCGTTTCTGCGCCGACTTTATCCGCCCGGAACTGAATAGTACCAGTCGTATTGATGGTTGCAGCGTAAACTGAGCTGCCCGCCTTTTTATCTACTGGCATACTTTCGCCAGTCAGCATGGATTCGTCGATGGAGGTGTGTCCATCAATGACCGTGCCGTCCACTGGGATCTTAGCGCCCGGCTTAACCACGATGATGTCACCGATTTCCACCTCGTCGATGGGAATCTCTTTCTCTTGCCCATCCTGAATTATAAGTGCTGTTTTTGGCGCCAGCCCCATTAGCTTCTTAATGGCCTCACTGGTCTTACCCTTAGATACGGCCTCCAGCGACTTGCCCAACAGAATTAGCGTGATAATGACGCCCGCCGTTTCAAAGTAGAGGGCTTCCACCGCGTGGAAATTCCCCTGTGCAATCTGCCATGTGTTATAAACACTGTATAAAACGGCGGCGCTAGTGCCGATGGCAATCAGAGAATCCATATTGGGACTGCCCCGGAACAACGACTTAAACCCAATGGTATAGAATTTATAGCCCACTGCCAGTACGGGGATCGTCAGTAAAAGCTCCAGCAGCGCATAAATCAGTGGGTAATTCATTGGATCAAGCCCGGCGGGGTAAGGCAACCGTATTCCATATTGCGTGAGCATTGGCACCATTGCGATGTAGAAAAGGGGCACAGTGAATACGGTGGAAGCGGTGAACTTGGTCCACAGCGTTTTAATTTCCTTTTGCTTGCGTACCTTATCCTCGTTGGCAGCATTGGTCTTGTTCATCTCCAAAGCCTTATAGCCCGCTTTTTCAATGGCCTCTCGTATGGCGGACAGCCGTAACGCCTGTGGATTGTAAACGACGGTCGCTTTTTCGGTGGCAAAATTGACTGATACACTGGTGATGCCCTCTAGCTTTTTGATTCCCTTCTCGACACGCTGCGCGCAGGCCGCACAGGTCATGCCACCGATAGGGATCGTTACACTGCTGTCATTTGTTTTTTCTACGACCTCATAGCCGATTTTGGTCACGGCATTCTTGATAGCCACAAGCTCTACCGTTTGGCTGTCGTACTCTACAAAAAGCTTTTCGCTGGCCAAGTTTACATTGGCCTGTGCAATACCAGATAGCTTACGCACGGTTTTTTCAATACGTTGGGCGCAGGCTGCGCAGGTCATGCCGCGTATACTAAGCACTTTACTTTCCATATTTAGTCACCTCGTTTGTTTGACACTTGTGTGTGTCTATGATATTATTTTATCTATAATTATCAATAATACAAGTACGCACTTAATTGTGGCATACTACCCAAAAAGAAAGTATGGGAGGAATACAAGCTATGGATGTCGATTCTAAAAACCTGCATTGTCCCGTGGGCACAACGCTCCAAATGATCGGTGGAAAGTACAAAGCACTCATTTTGTGGCATTTAATTGACGGCGCACTCCGTCATGGGGAATTACAGCGGCTAATCCCACAAGCGACCCCTAAGATGCTGACACAGCAACTCCGTGAGTTAGAAGGTGACAACCTGCTTTCACGGAAAGTCTACCCCGTCGTCCCCCCGAAGGTGGAGTATGCGCTGACAGAATTCGGGCTAAGCTTAAAACCCATTTTGCAGTTGATGTACAACTGGGGTGCAGACTATATG
>JAEWNU010000060.1 GCA_023456995.1 Bacillota bacterium | reverse complement strand
GCTTGCGGCCGTCGCACTCAAGTTTGGCCCTTCTGAGCTGTTTGCAGTTTCTTTTCTAGGCTTGTCAGTGCTTTCCTGTTTGGATAGCGGCAACCTAATCAAGACGTTGATCTCCGGTCTCTTAGGTCTTGCGCTTGCCACTGTCGGTATGGATCCGATGCTCGGTATCGCTAGATTTACTTGGGGCAGCTCCACGCTATTGTCTGGTATCGAGATGATTCCGGTCATGATCGGTCTCTTTGCTGTTACGGAGGTTCTCAAGCAGACTGGTAAGCCGAGCAAGATTGATACGAAGGCGGAGACTGGCCCCGGTTCCTCTAAGACTAAAACGGTTCT
Source organism: Bacillota bacterium (assembly GCA_023456995.1). GTDB lineage: Bacteria > Bacillota > Clostridia > Oscillospirales > Ruminococcaceae > Yanshouia. Next base: position 8,604 of record JAEWNU010000060.1, on the reverse strand, counting down.
ACCATCCTTAAAAGATCTCTGGGAGACAAAGGGCAGCATGACCCGCGCTTCAATTATCGGTACGATCGTTGGCATATTGCCCGGTGCCGGCGCGACCATTGCGTCTTTCCTCTCCTATGCGATTGAAAAGAAGGTATCTAAGCGCTCACATCTACTTGGCACCGGTATTCCGGAAGGCATTGTGGCTTCTGAGGCCGCCAACAACGCGGCTACCGGCGGCTCGATGGTTCCATTGCTTTCATTGGGCATCCCTGGCGGTAACGCTGCTGCCATTATGATGACGGCACTGGTTATCAAGGGCGTTCAGGTCGGCCCGCTGCTGGTTAAGACTCAACCTGACTTTCTTGCGTCAGTTTTTGGCTCCATGTTTGTCACAAACATCGTCATGGTTATCGTCGCGATGTTAATTGCAAAGGTATTCGCTAAGATTTTGGCTGTACCGTACAGCATTTTGGGACCGGTCATCATCATGCTGGCTGCTATCGGTGCTTATGCGCTGAACAACAACACCGGTGACGTTATGCTGATGGCGGGAGCAGGTATTATCGGCTATATGTTTGTCAAGCTTGGCTATAACTCGGCTGCGCTGGTTCTCGGTCTGGTTCTTGGCCAGATGTGCGAATCGAACTTCCGCCGTGCCTATACTCTTGCAAATGGCAACATGATGAGCATCTTTACGAAGCCTATTACCGCAATTATTATGCTTTCCTGTGTGGCTATGTTGGTTTATCCGATGATTCAGCCTTTCTTCAAAAAAGAGAAGAAAGCGTAAACCCAGACTATTTAATGCAAAATGAAAGAAGCCGACCGGTTTTACTATCGGCGGCTTCTTTTATATTTTATTTATCATAAATATGAGGCAGAATATCTGAGCAAATCTCTATAAATGCTTTGGAGGCGGGGAACAAAGGCATTGTTTTTTCATATATAACCGCCACCCGCCACTCGGGTAGGTACGATTCTTCAATATTATAATAATCAGGTTTATCCACATCGCTAAAAAGGGTTATATATGAAGATGGAATTAACGAAACACCAACCCTTCGACCCACCATTTTTGCAATGGTCTGAATATTTCTCGTTTGAAATTTTATTTTAGGTGAAAATCCTGCCAGCTTGCAGATGCGGTCGGTTTCTTTTCTCGCATGTTGTGTTGGATGATTTACGATGAAGTTTCGTTCTTTGATAAGGTTAATGTCGAGGTAGGGGCGCTTTACACCCTCCTTATAATAAGCCATGGTCGATAGTGCATCGTCAGGGGGCAACGCAATAAAAAAACGTTCCTGCCCTATTGGAATAGCTTGAATAGAATTGGACTGCACCGGCAGGTGAATGACCCCAATATCGATGATGCCCTTGGAAATTTCATTTTCAATTTCGGTGGAAGTACCTTCGATAATTGTTAACTCAATGTTTGGAAAGCGTTTTTCAAACTCTGAGACTATGCAGGGTAAAACGCAGGCACCCAAAAAGAAGTTACTACCAATGATAAGTTTGCCTCGATTTTCGGTGTTCACGGTTGCCAGTGAAATTTCTAGATGACGGTACATATCGATCATCTTTTTTGCATTTTCCATATATATTTCGCCGGCTACAGTGGGTACTATGCCGTTTCTTGTGCGCTTAAAAAGCTGTGAACCCACCTCGCTTTCTATGTTTTGAATAACTCTTGTTAGGGTGGGCTGCGTCATGTATAATCTTTCAGCAGCCTTTGAAATGGATTGATTTTCGTAAACAGAAACAAATACCTTTAATTCTCTTAATGTCATAATAGCTCCTCAATCTTTCGTAAACGTATCTGACATATTATGATAACTATATTAAAATTCTTGTTAATTGTCAAATTCTTGGGAGATTAAGGGAAGGGTGAAAAATTTGAACTTTTTGCTAACTTTAATTGTTGCTTCATTGGTGGGCGGCATATTTTATAAAATTCGCATTCCTGGGGGCATCCTTGTGGGTGCGGTTGTGGGAATATTGCTATTGAATTTTACATTTGGCAACGCGTTTATGCCAAATGAGGCGAAGATTGCCGCGCAGATCGTATCGGGCGCATTCATAGGTGTAGGCATCAGTAGGGAAGAGATAAAACAGTTTCGGCGGTTGTTTAAGCCACTGATAATTTTAGTTGGCTGTATGTTAGTACTTAATTTGACGCTTGGCACGGTCATATATCGGATATCTGATATGGATTTGATGACCGCAATGTTCTGTGCCGTTCCCGGAGGCATGTCGAATATACCGATTATCGCTGCCGAGATGGGAGCAGACAGCACTCAGGTTGCGGTCATGCAGTTTATACGCATGTGCGCGGGAATAGGCATTTTTCCGTCAGTTATTAAATACTTTGCAAAAAATTATGAGAAGGTTTCAAAGCCCGCTGCAAAAGAACAAAAAACGATCTATTCGCATTATGGTTTTTTAGCAGCGGCGGCAGCGGCAATGGTCGGCGGGCTAATCGGAGAAATTTCAAATATTCCAGCAGGGGCATTGCTATTTTCGTTAGTTGCAACCATTGTTGCAAAGCAACTTTTTCCCGCCTGCATGTTGCCGGGCTGGATAAAACGTCTGGCGCAGATATTGGCCGGTGCCTATATAGGTACCGGTATCACCCCAAAGGATATTCCCAAGATGAAAGAGCTGTTATTACCCGTAGTGATTATGCTGGCGGCGTATATGTTGGCCTGCATCATCATAGCCAAAATTCTGAATCGTTACACGATGCTCACAACAAGCGAGGGCATGCTGGCGGCGACACCTGCCGGCGCGTCTGATATGGCGCTGATTTCAGCAGATATTGGTATTTCTTCTCCCGATGTTATCATTTTGCAGATTGGTCGCATGCTATCTGCGGTGCTGATATTTCCTAATGTTGTTCGCTTTATTGTTAGTTTGTTTTAAGTCGGTGAGATAAAATTAAATGAAAAAGGGCTTCACACAAAGCGGAAGTCCTTTTTCATTTTTAGGACTGTAGCAATGTGGATAGACGGTGTAATTACAAACGCCAATTTGTATTTTTCGGTTCAGTTTGTTATAATTTTTGATGCTATTAAAAACCGTTAAGGAGAGAGCATATGCACCCCATAAGGATAAAAAGTGCATTAGAGCGCAACCTGTTCTGGTCGTTTATGTTAGTTTCGATGTTGGTGGTTGTGCTTTCGCTTGGCATCACGCTCTATTTTGATATGACACGTCAGCGAAAGGATATGGATTTGGCAATCAGCGGTACCGCAGCGTATATTGCATCGATGCCCGGGGTAGTGACTATGCTTGAAGAGGGATATCCTGCGCCGCAAGTGAGGGAATCACTCGATTCTCTCTGTTCGAATATTCCCAATATTAGTGTGGCGGTGGTGTGTGATAAGGACGGCCTGCGCTTTTTTCATACTGACCGGCAGAAAACCGGGGAATCATACGTCGACGGTGAAGAAGCGGCAATATTACGGGGTGCTGCGCCTTATATTACGATAGGTTACGGCACCATGGGTATGCAGCGGAGGGCTTTTCATGCCGTCTATACCGATAAAAATGACATCATTGGCTTTGTTATGGTCTCAGTTTTCACAGGTGTTATTTCAGCGCATCTTTCCAGCATTCTATTATTACATCTCATAATCTTTTTTGGCATGATGGCTGTCAGCTTCATTTTAAGCCATGCTATACTAGCCTATTTGCGAAAAACGCTTATGGGGCTTCAACCGGAGGAGCTTTTAAGCCGCTATTTGCAGCAAGATGAGGTTCTTGGTGCAATAGCCGAGGGGCTAGTAGCCTCCGATACTGCCGGAAATGTTCTGTTTATCAACGCCGCCGCCCGCAAAATTATTGGAATGAACGATGCCATGGAGGGCAAACCCCTCGCTGAGCTTTTACCGGATACCCGCATGGAGCTGGTTTTGAGCAGCGGAAAACCGGAAAATCATCGCTCCTGGATCGTGGGTGGCCATTCAGTGCTGGCAAGTGAAATTCCCATTCGCAATAGTGTTCTTGCGCCCGTTCAGGGCGTATTGACGATTCTTTATGACAGAACTGAGATGCTGCATATGTCCGACCAATTGTTTGGGGCAAGGAGTATGATCGATGCTCTACGTTCTTATAATCATGAATTTTCAAACAAGATGCATGTTATATTGGGCTATCTTGAGAGCGGAGAAATCCAAAAGGCGATGCGCTTTATCTTAAACAGCAACTTAATATCAGGCCAGTTGATCTGCCAAACTGCTGATCAGATTAGAGTATCGGAGCTATGCGCTTTAATTATCGGAAAAATTATACACGCCTCAGAGCGCGGAATCTCTCTTACATTAGCCAATGACAGCTGCTGTATTGAACAAGATCTGCTGCTGCCAACAAGTGAGATGATGACGGTTATTGGCAACCTTTTAGAGAACGCCATAGAAGAGCTCAGCGGTAGTACTGTTAACATCCGAGAAATCAATTGTGGTATTTATTGCCGCCCCGATTGCAATATTATCGTCTGTGAGGATACAGGTCGCGGAATTTCTGCCGAGGTTTTCGAAAAGATGTATGAGAATGGTTATTCAACAAAAGGGGAATATCGAGGAACGGGGTTGTTTACTGTAAAAAGAATCGTCTCACAATACGGGGGAAAAATTGAGGTCGAAACCGAGCCAGGCGAAGGAACAGCATTTACAGTGACTTTTGCAAGAGAGGATATGCGGGAATGTATCAGGTGATAATTATTGAAGACGATCCTATGGTGGCTGCCATAAACCGCAAATATGTTGAAGATACCCCTGGATTTACGGTTAAAAGTGTTTTTCAAAACGGAGCACAGGCACTTGAGTATTTAAAAAATAATGACGTCTCTTTGATTATTCTCGATTACTATACACCAATGATGAGCGGCATGGCATTTGTAGATATGCTGCATGGTATGGGAAAAGCACCTGCCATCATTATGGTCACCTCTGCAAGCGATGTGCAGATCGTCAAAAGCATGTTTTCCCGTGGCGTGCTCGATTATTTGGTTAAGCCTTTTGAATATGACAGATTTAATGCGGCACTTGAAAGGTTTCGTCAAACCATGTCCCGGTGGCACGACGCCTGCGTCTCTTTAAAGCAAGAGGAAATAGATAGTATGATAACGCCGGAGGGCGCGGGGGATGAGAAAAGGATTATTCAGGCGCTCTCAAAGGGCCTAAACGAAACCACAATGAGGATGATTCAGGTATTTTTAAGCGGAAACAGTACAAAATACTTTACAAGTGAAGAAATAGCGAGTCGCGTCAATCTTTCCCGCATAACAGTCAGACGTTATATGAACTATATGCTGGAAACAAATCAGGTTGTCAGCACAATTGATTATCAAACTGGTGGGCGTCCTTCTATAAAATACAAGGTTGTATAATATTCACAATAAACCAGCTTGCATATTGTACGAAAAAGCCTGACAAGTCAAAAACTATAATTACAAAACGCCTACAATAGATACTAAAATTGTATTGGCGCTATTCTACCGGTATACTTATATGTGTTTCCAGCTGGTGAATTATGTCGAACATATAAGAGAAGGGTAGATGATCATGCAAGAGATCCTCAAATATTTTGGTACCTATACCCCGGCAGCAGAGGGCGTTGTTGCCTCATTTAAGTTTGAATACCTGACCACGCTTGGCTTTGCGGCCATCGTGATTTTTCTTGGGCGAGCCATTGTGGCAAGATCGAGTGTTTTAAAGAAATATGCGATTCCTGCCCCTGTTGTGTCGGGTTTGATTTTTTCACTGGCGGTTTCTTTTATCAAAATGTCTGGTACCGTTGCGTTTTCTTTTAACGATACAGTAATGAAAGACTTGTGCCAGAATCTGTTTTTCCTTTGTGTTGGTTTTGGTTTCAGTTTTAAAATGCTTAAAAAGGCCGGCGGAAAGCTCTGTGCTATGATTGCAATCGCCGCCTGCTTGCTGATTACACTTCAGAATGTTGTTGGCTTGATTATTGGACAACTTATAGGTCTTGACCCTTTGCTGGCGCTTCAGTGTTCTTCTTCCGCTATGTCCGGCGGTGTAGGCACGGCATCCGCATTTGGGCAAATTTTTGAGAAGATGGGCGCTACAGATGCGGTGACCATCGGTGTGGCCGCCGGCACGTTAGGTAACGTTATGGGCTCACTGATTGGCGGACCAGTTGCGGCGTTTCTTATCAGACGGCACATGCTCAAGTCCGATCCTAACGATAAGCCGGAAGCAATATTAAGCGGCAGTGCACCCGCGCTTAACAATGGACGCATGATCTCGATGTTTTCGCTGACTTTACTGCTTGCTGCATTGGGCATGCCGATATATGTTCTGCTTGATAACATCCCTTATATTGAGATGCCCAAGTTCATTGGCTGCCTTTTCGCTGGCGCTATCGCGCGTAATGTAATGGAAGCTGCGAACATCAAGTTTTATACGCCTGAGATTGACACCATTGAGCATATGTTCTTAGAGCTTTATCTGGCGCTTGTGCTGATGTCGATTGATATTACAAAGCTGGCACCTGTGGCAGGCCAGATGGGAATTATTTTGGTCGCGCAGGCAGTTTTGATGGCCCTGTTTGCTATTTTCATTTCCTACAACATGTTTGGACGCAATTACGGTGCCGCTGTTATGGCTGCAGGTAACTGTGGATGGGGTTGTGGATCTGGCCCGAACGCGGTTGCAAACACCAAAGCGGTTATGGACGAATACGGTTGGCATACCATTGCCTGGGTGCTTTATCCTTCTTTCGCAGTTATTATTGACGACATTTATAACCCAGTATTTCTCTCAGTCGTTTCAAGTTTGCTGCACCGATAATATCCGCGCAGCATGGTATAAAAAACAAGGTGGATCTGCAAAGCGCAGATTCACCTTGTTTTATTGTAGCTACTTTTGATATAATAAATAAATTAATCCATAGTATGATAGCTGCAGAAAAACCTATTATATCATGATAATGTCCAAGCACTCACCTCTGCGAGGTAACAGCTTTTTTTGTGCGCACTAATTCCGCCGTACGCTTTAAAAATAATCAGCCGAAAAATTTGAGGAGATAATCCGATGACAAGCCGTCACCAGCTAAGATTTTTAATTTCAGTTATTTTGATCATTACGTTGATAACGGTCTTTCTTACCGTTAGCTGGCAGTGGTATAAAGTTGACCGCAATAACAGTCAAGATATACAGGTGCTGACGATAAGCACGGCCGATAGCGGGGGTACAATGTATCCCGTTGGGCGCGCTATTGCACAAATTCTTAACGAGGCTGTTCCAACCTTAAAAATCAACATCAGCGCTTCCCGCGGGTCACTATCTAATGTAAAGGGTTTGCAGGATGGGCAGGCCGATATGGCGCTTGTCAGTGCCGATGTCGCTTACAGCGCGTATTCCGGGACAAATGAGTTCCAAAATGATCAAATGGCAGGACTAAGAGCCATAGGGGCTGTATATTTAAGCTATTCAAACTGGATGGCTAAGGATTCTTCGGAATTGGTATATGTTCATGACCTTTTGGGTATGCGGGTATCAGTCGGGCCAGAGGACTCAACAACCGAGGTTTCCTCGCGGCGAGCATTAAAGATATTGGGCATTGACGAGACGAATACCAGACTGCAAAATTACGGCCTTGGCTCGGGGAGTGAGGCATTAAAGCAAGGCGATGTTGACGCGGTTCATGGTCTTGCCGGTATACCTGTTAAAAGCATGGTTGGTCTGGCTGATGAGCAGCCGTGCCGGTTGCTGCTTTACACGACAGAGGAACTGAATAATATTTTAAGTGGTGATAACCAGTTTATTAAAACTACGATTCCGGCAGGGACATATAAAGGGCAAACCGAGGATGTTGAAACCTTCGGGGTCAAATGCCTGCTTTGTGTTAGTGACAGTATGGATGAAAAACTGGTCTATACTATTACAAAGTATATTCACCAAAATATGAATGAACTGGCTCAAGAAAAGCAGAACGACCCCGAATTTATCTGCAAAGGTTTATATATACCGCTTCATCCGGGTGCTGAACGTTATTATCAAGAGGCTGATTTGCTGTAAAAGGAGCACATCGAGAATAGATAGTTGCATTATGCACACATCCGCATAATTTTATCCTCCTTAATTTGCGTTTTATAAGAACGAAAAACGCCTTAACACCATTCCTTCTAAGCCCTAATGGAATGGTATTAAGACGTTTACCCAGCGGCAAAATATAATTTTATTTAACATATCATACTTAATTTGAAAAGTTAAAAAATTTTTCTATTAGAAATGCTTTCGAATAACTTTATTATGATTTGCTACAGGCCTATGAACAGCAGGGTATCTACCGTATTATGTGTTCACAATAACGCCCCCTGATGCAGTCTTTTTTGCATCAGGGGGCGTTATTAATCCAATTTCACCTATTCAGGTCACCGGTTTAAAGTGTTTTGTAATACGACTACTTATTTGAAGTATGAATCGCGCGCTTTTCTGCATTCAGGGCAGCCTCACGCATGGTTTCGGTGACAGTGGGGTGGGAGTGAATAGTCTCAATAAGCTCATCAAGGGTGGCCTCCAGCTTAATTGCCAAAGCGCCTTCGGCAATCAGGTCAGTAGCACGCGGGCCAATGATGTGCATACCCAGAACTTCACC
>JAEWNU010000059.1 GCA_023456995.1 Bacillota bacterium | reverse complement strand
AAGATAACGTGCCCGAAAGCCGCAACGCAGCGGGGCAAGATCTTCAACGGTACAGTCCGCCAACCTTTTTGGTGGCGGGAAAGCATAAAGCCCTTCGCCAATGGGGTCGCCGAAATTTTCACACAAGCGCTCGATGATGCCTGAAATGCGTTTAATATTATTGTTCTGGCTGATGATAAAGCTTGCGAGTGCTTCCCAGCCATCTTGGCGTAAAATGCGGATGCCGCCTGCACACATACAGGGTGCCACTAACTGCTGCGTATTGCAAAACAAGCGTTTCAAAGCACAATAGTCAGTCTCTATATCAAAATAATGCCGCCAAAAGGCTTCCCCCACTACTGAAATAATGGTGATGGAATCACCTTGCTGACATATACGCGCTGGGTAACTTCCCGCTGCGCCAGTAAAAGAGCCGTCCGCCTCGTGTTTCCAGCGAAAGCTCTGCCCGCAATTAAGAGTTTGGTCAAGGTCAAATTCTGGGATGCGCAAAACGCAGGTGACCTCTTTTTGAAGGGTTGGAGTCTGCAAAGTTGCTCACCTTTCTTTCGAGTGCTTTTATGCACAGCTATTAGTATAACATTTGATGCAAAAAATGCAAGCTTTCGACATATTGTGACCGAGGACGACAAGGCGAGTAAACTGTTGGTAACAAAGTTTTTTTCACCCAAAATTATTTGACTTTTTGTTCTAACAGCTAAAAGTCTTTATATTACAGGTAGAATTCCACACTTTCAACAGAGTTTTCAACATATGCTCTTGCCAATGTGGAAACTGAAAAATTACTAATCGTAAAAACACATGGAGTAGAGGTCGCAAAATTATTTTAAATGGTATATAAATTAGGCTATTGGTTAAAATAGGAATGAATACTGGTGAAAAAGTGCTAAGATCGAATTGCGTGTAATATAGACGACTGATTTTAACTTAATTAGTTATCCAATACGGCAATAAACACCATATTTTGTGCCTTACGCTTGTTTTAGTGACATAATCTGCTATAATATAATCTGTATAGGTATTCCTTTAACAAGCTTGAAAATTAGGAGAAACACATGCAGGATATTAGGGATTCATCAGACGAGATGGTGGCGGGGCGCAATCCCGTTATTGAGTTACTTCGGTCGGAGCGACCAGTTAATAAGATACTGATGCTTAAAACAGAGGGCGGCAATCTTAAAAGAATCGTTGCAATGGCAAAGGAGAAAGGCGTCCCCGTTAAGGATGTTGCGCGCGAAAAGTTGGATTCACTTTCCCCTGGATTGAACCATCAGGGGGTTATTGCTTTTGCTGCGGCTTGTGATTATGCAACAGTGGAAGATATTTTTGCCAGGGCAGGCAGCGAACCACTCTTTGTTGTGATTGCTGACGGCATTGAAGACCCTCACAATCTGGGGGCGATTATCCGCTCAGCTGATGCTGCTGGGGCTCACGGGGTCATCGTGCCAAAGCGACATGGTGCGGGACTGACCGCCGCGGTTATGAAGGCATCTGCCGGTGCAGCCGAGCATCTGCCGGTTGCGCGGGTTTCTAATCTGGCGGCAACGGTCGAAGAGCTAAAGAAGAAAAACGTCTGGATATACGCTGCCGACATGGACGGTGAAAGCTGGTGCACAGTGGACTATTCCGGTGCGGTTGCACTGGTGATAGGTTCTGAGGGCAGTGGCGTTTCTCGCCTGTTGAAAGAACGAAGCGATGTGGTTGTGAGCCTGCCGATGTGCGGCCAGGTCAATTCGCTCAACGCTTCGGTGGCGACGGGTATTCTGCTGTATGAGATCACGAGGCAGAGAAAAGGAATCAAAGCAAAGTAGAAGGGGCGGGGATGATGGCCAATAACTACAATGTGGACGATATTTTAGCGGAGGTACAGCGCAAAAAGGGTTCTGCCAAAAATGCATCACTCTATTCGGAGCCGGTGCCTGAACCGGAGCGTTCAAAGCCGTCAGCAAAGAGTAAGAAGGGCAGTACGGCACCGTTTCAGCTAAAAGGTATGACCGGTGAATTTGATGTACCAAAGCGGTCAAAAACCAGTTTTGAAAAGCCGGGTGGGAGTTCTCCGTTTGCCAAAAGCCCGGAACCTGCCGAAAAGCCGATTGAGCATTCTGCGGAGGTGACGCGTACAGACTTGCCGACCAATCGCGCTGCCTCGGCGGGCACAATCAATGACAAGACTCGGGTAATACCGGCGGTTCGGCCACAGAATGACGATGGATTACAGTTACGAAGGCAGGAAAAAATTCAAAAATTTATGCAGAGTTCTTTTTCGGCAATAGAAAAAGAACAGCAAGAAGCACAATTTGAATCCGATTCCGCCGCAACGGGAGACGACGATGCCGATTCGGACCGTATTGAAGGCATTAGTCAGTATTTCGGTGGGCTTCGCCACAGTAGAACGGTGGCTGCGCCACTACCTGAAGAGAAGAAGGTCGTTTCTGACATCAAGCAAAAGCCGGCCAAAAAATCGAAAAAGGTGCGTGAGGAAGTACCTCCACCGCGCGCTAGCACCAAAGCCAAAAAGGTGCCGGTGGTGGAAGAAGATGAAGAGGGCGAATATATTAGCCCCGCTGACGCGCGCGATGTGCGTTACGATATTTTAGGCATTAAGCGCAGTCTTTCCACCCGGCTGCTCGTCACAGGCGGCTGTGTGGCGTTATTGCTCTATCTTGCGCTTTGTAATCTCTATGCTTTGCCACTTTTTAACCCGATCTGCCCTGAAGTAGATATGCGGGTGTTCATGATGGTTAATCTGGTTGTATTTGTCATAGGTGCGCTGGCCGCAAATGCCGTAATCGGCGGGGGGCTTGTGTCGCTGTTCACCTTAAAGGCCGACCACGATACACCTGCGGCACTCTGCGCGCTGGCAGTTATTGCTCACGGGGTTGCCCTGATTATGAATCCCGATCAGATTCACACAGGAGAGAGCAGTTTTTATTTTGTCATAGCGGCGCTGACGCTGTTTGCCAATACTATTGGTAAGCGTATGATGATTTTGCGCATTGAACGAAACTTTGCTGTGGCATCGGTGGACACGCAGCGCATAGGCGAATATTTGCTTTCCGGCGACAAGCTGGCGGATAAACTGGCGGAAGGGCAAGGCTTTTCGGAACCTGCGATCGCTTACCCTGTTAAGGTGAGTTTTCCTGAGAAGTTTTTAAAGCTTTCTTACAGCGACGACTACTCAGAAAATTTCAGCCGTTATATTGCACCAATATTTTTGCTGTTCGCTGTTGGACTCTCGCTGGTCTGCTGGTTGGTATTTGACCGGTCGCTGATTGAAGCATTTACTATTTTTTCTGTTGTGCTTTGCATGGCTTCTCCGCTGACACCTACCATTGTCGGCAACCTGCCGCTGCTGCGGGCTGCCAAGAGCCTTTCGGGCGAGGGTGCGTTCATCTCGGGCTATGACGCGGTTGAAACCTTTGAGGATATGAACTGCATTGTGGTCGATTCGGGCGAACTATATCCCGTGGGTGCGGTGGAAATGCACGGTATCAAAGCTTTTGCACAGAGTCGAATCGATGAAGCGATTTTGGACGCGGCCAGTTTGATGTGTCAGGTGGACGGTCTGTTAAAGAATATTTTCATGGAAATGATCGGTAACAAAAGCGACATTTTAAAGCCGGTCACGGATGTTGTCTATAAGGACGGTAAGGGCCTAAGCGCGCGGGTTGATGGAAAAACGGTGCTGATTGGCAACCGCGCCCTGATGAGCGCCCATAGCGTCGAAATGCCATCTCATGATTATGAGAAGAAGTACGTTAAGGGCGACCGTGAGATTCTTTATCTTGCCAATTCGGGCGAGGTAACAGCTATGTTTGTGCTCAGTTACCGCCCGAACCCTGAGGTGGCCAAATGGCTGAGGGTACTGGCTAAAAAAGAATTAAGCTTAATCGTTCACGCCACCGATCCCAATATTACGCCTCACAAAATTTCGGCGGATTATCATTATCCGGAGGAATTTATACAGGTCATCCCGTCTGACTTACGCGAACGGTATCTAACGCTGACGGCACCCAAAGAGCGGGCGAAGGCATATATCATGTCGCTGTCAGGGACGGCTGTGCGCTTGCGAGCGCTGGCGGCTATTCATACCCTTAAGCAAGCGATGGTCGTCGGTACAGTACTGCAGATGGCGGGTTTGGTGCTTGGCTATGCGTTGGTTGCGTTTTTGGCCTTTACCGGCGCGATGTCGGCAATTGGCTTTGGGCAACTCGCTATTTACCAGCTTTTCTGGGCTATTGCAATTATGCTGATCCCAAATTTGAAAAAGATTTAAACAGACAGGCTAGGCGACCCTTTTCGGGGTCGCCTAGCCTTTTGAGAAAGATTCTGTTGTCAAACTAGGGCTTAATGTGCTTAATTTCATGGGAGGGCTCGCCAAATTTTCTGCCCAGCTTTTGTAACGAAGCATGTCTGTGGTATTGTTCCACGTGATACGGACTTTAAAAGTTGTTTTTAATTGGTACGGTACTTATGACAAAGCGACGCGCGGCTCTGTAAATATCCGCGCGTCGGCCTTTTATTTTTGGCTACTTTTTTGATAGTAGTGTTAAAGAGTTCAGCACTGCCAGTATGGTGACGCCAACATCCGCAAAAACCGCCATCCACATAGAGGCATATCCAAGTGCGCCAAGCAGCAACACAGATATTTTAATCGTGAGAGCGAAAACAATATTCTGATTAGCCTTTGCCACTGTTTTGCGCGCTATTTTAATTGCACGGGGAATAGCGGTAAGCTGCTCATTTACCAGCACAACGTCGGCTGCTTCAATTGCGGTATCGGTACCCAGACCCATTGCAATTCCGACATCTGCACCAGCCAACACCGGCGCGTCATTAATGCCATCACCTACAAATAAAGTGGTGCGGTGGGTTTCGCGCAAGGTGGTGAGACGTTCCGTTTTCTGTTCGGGCAAAAGTTGCGCAAACACATTAGCAATGCCAAGCGGGGCGGCAATCTTTTCAGAAGCATTCTGTGCATCACCGGTCAATATGGCAAATTCGGTAATGCCC
>JAEWNU010000058.1 GCA_023456995.1 Bacillota bacterium | reverse complement strand
CGCCCATTTCCGGCAGCGACACCGGCTACCGCCGTGCCGTGCCCGATTACGTCGCGAGAGGGCACGACGGTAAAAGGGTCGGGGCTTTGCAGCGCGGTATTCAGCTCCTCATTGGTAAACAGCCGTCCCACGCTAAAGCCAGGCGGCGGCGTACCCTCCAGCGACTGATCCCACAAATAAGCAATTCGGCTGCTGCCATCCTGGTTGCGAAAATCGGGGTGGGTAAAGTCAATACCTGAATCAATAATGGCAACCAGAACACCGTTTCCGCGCAGGCCGAAGTTTCTCTCTCGCTGAACAGGAGGAATACACGATTTTTCCATACTGCGCTGCAACATATAGGCCATCGACTTTGGCATTTCAAAATACTCTATCCCCCGCACTGTAAACAACTGAGAGAAAGAAGTTAGCGGAATGGTTAGAATTGCATAATTCTCATTGAGCTGCTCGGCAAAACCACCAAGCTGGCGTGCAATCTCTTCAAGGTCACCATGAAATTTGATGATGACCTCGGTGTTACCTCCAGACAACAGTTCAGTCGCAAACCGGACATTGGGCTCAAGCGGGATAAGCCGGCGTTCCAAGAATCCACCTCCAAAGCGGCTTTATTAACTTATGCCGCAGGTATTCTATTATAAAATCTCTGCATATAATCATATTATGGAGGTGGAGAAAATATGAGTCCAAACAATACCTCGTCCAGCTTGGGCGGGCTAGCTGTTAATGTCAATACCATTGCCACGAACTTCCCTGTAGACAGCGCCACTGTCAGAATTATTGAACCGGGAACCAACCGGGTCATTGAGGAATTGAAAACAGACTCCTCGGGTCAGGCGCCAAAAATAGAGCTGGCCGCCCCACCGCTGGATTACTCGCTGGAACCGATGAACCCTAAACCCTATACCGAATATGATGTCAGGGTTGAAGCGCCCGATTTTGAAGGTATCACCATCAACGGTGTGCAAATTTTGCCCGACGTCACCGCTCTTCAGGGTGTCAGCATAACCCCCCGCGTCACCAGTGCGGCGGCACCCAGCACCATCAACATCGCCCAGCACACCCTTTGGGGCGTATTCCCGCCTAAAATTCCTGAGGCCGCGGTCAAGCCTCTTCCCCAAAAGCAGGGCTTTGTCGTACTGCCCGAGCCGGTTGTGCCGGAATACGTCATTGTGCATCTAGGCAAGCCCGAAGCACAAGCTGAAAATGTCTGGATTCCTTTTAAGGATTATATTAAAAACGTCGCGAGCTCCGAAATCTATTCCACATGGCCCAAACAAACCATACGCGCCAACGTGCTGGCTATTCTGTCATTTGTTTTAAACCGTGTTTATACAGAATGGTACCGCGGCAAGGGTTATGATTTTACCATAACCAATTCCACTGCCTTTGACCAAGCGTTTACGTATGGGCGCAATATTTTTGAAAATATCTCGGTGACTGTGGATGAAATCTTCACCACCTACATAACAAAGCCGGGGATTCGCCAACCGCTTTTTGCCCAGTTTTGCGACGGTGCGCGGATTAAGTGCCCCAGAGTATTGGAACAGTGGGGCTCTAAAGATTTAGGTACTCAGGGTTATGACGCTTTATCGATTCTACGTCACTACTACGGATCCGACGTCTATCTTTCTCAAGCCGATAAGGTGGAGGGGGTTCCGGTCTCCTTCCCGGGCGTTGTGCTTCAAATGGGCTCTTCCGGTCAGAACGTTCGCACCATTCAGGAGCAGCTCAACAGCATCGCCACCCATTTTCCGAAGATACCCAAGATGCGGGTGGACGGCGAATACGGCCAGCAAACCGCCGAATCGGTAAGACAGTTCCAGGAGGTATTTCGTTTGCCGGTCACCGGATCGGTCGATTTCTCCACTTGGTACGAAATTTCTAACGTCTACGTCAGCGTGAACAAAATGGCTGAGGGCTATCAGTTTTAACTGGGGACTTGTACCCTTTTGCTGCGCTGTCTGATATAAACACAAAAAGGGAACCGGATTTCTCCGGTTCCCTCTCAGTTTTTAGCCTTTATTGCGTCAGGCTGGCGCAGATACTGCCATCGGCTGCACCAGCTGGTGGACGGTTTCACACTTTGGCTCGCGCACCATGCAATACTGTACGAGGTCAAAGTGACTTCTCATCATTTCATGCAGCGAAAAGCCGCAGTCGGTATAAAACTTCAGGTTTTGGGGGTTGTGCGTTTCAAGGGTGACTAAAAGGCCCTTCTGGTCGGCATAGTCCAGCACCGGCCTGAGCAGGCGGTGTGCAATGCCGGCACCCTGACACTTGGGATCAACAGCCAGATAGATGACGTGTATCCTTCGTTTGGTGTTCAACCGCTCAAGCCACTCAGAATTGAGGTATTTGCGGCCAGTGAAAAAGTTGATCAACGTGCCAAGGCTCAAATCGCCCTTAATCAGGCACATGTCGCTTTTAAGGGCATAAAACGCACCAGTGGCGTAAAATTGCAGGGGATTATAACTTTCTGTCTCATCGTCTAAGATGATTAGACCGTTCATCTCGGGGGAATCGGAAAACACATCGCAGGTGTCGTACATCTCGTGTACATCGCAATCGAACAGGCCGGGTAACGCTTGCAGGCGAACCTTATCCTGCGGGATCAACATTTGGTACAGCGGGTCTTTTTCAAAGCATCTGCATAGTATCTGGATAGCGCGAGGAAGATCTTTTTTGCTTAAGCGATACAAGCAATCGGTGTTCAAAATCATCCGGCTTTCCTAAAAATATTTTTACTTTTTTAATTTACAGAGCTATTGGTCATCGTCCGGCGTCCAGAGAATGATGCCCTCTTGATCAGAGGCATCTTCTCCGTCGTTATTATCATATTCTTGGTTATCTGTTTGCTGTGTGTTATCGGTTTCCGTGTCGCTGCTTTCCACCTGTTCCGGCGGTCCGCTGTCAACAGGCGGTGCGGGATGCGCGCTGTTCCACTCGGCCATTGCCTTCTGCTGTGCCTTCCACACCCTTGACTGTACCTCGTCGGAAGCGACGTAGCTTTCAGGGTCGAAGCTTCCATAGAAGAATTCATGTAGAATGCGGGTGGTTTCCTCCTGATCAAGCATCATG
>JAEWNU010000057.1 GCA_023456995.1 Bacillota bacterium | reverse complement strand
GTGATGAACTCTGATAGCCGAAACTGGCGTGACCGTTTTACCGGCATTTCACGTTTTTCTGTGGCGAACGGCGGACTGAAGTATCTTGCAAGCGGCAAGGTTGCGGGATATATAGATAATCAGTTCTCGTTGGATGAATACGGCGGTAATTTGCGCATTGCGACGACGTCATATAACAAGGACGATAAAACGAGTAACAATGTTTATGTGCTCAATGGTCTGTTGCAGCCTGTGGGTTCAGTAGAAAACCTTGCAGAGGGCGAACGTATCTATTCGGTTCGCTACGTTGGTGAGACTGCTTATGTTGTCACCTTCCGTGAGACCGACCCCTTGTTTGTCATCGACCTTAAAGATCCTGCAAAACCTATGGTCAAAGGGCAATTAAAGCTGCCCGGCTTTTCGGAATATCTACACCCAATCGATCAAAACACTTTGCTTGGGTTGGGCGTAAACACCGTTGTTACTCAGCACGGTGGCGTAATTCAAGACGGCCTTAAGCTTTCGCTCTTTGATGTCAGTGACCCGACGAGCCCCAAAGAGAAGGCCAGTTTTTTGCTGGGCAATGCTAGAAGTACCACAGAAGCACTGCAAAATCACAAGGCGATTATGTACTATCCCGAACAGCAGCTCATGGGATTTCCGGCCATTATTTATACGGCACAGGGCGCTTCGGCTGATAATCCATGGTCAGGTTCACAACAGGTCAGCTTTGCCGGTTATCTGGTGCTTAAGATAAAGCCTGATGGATTTGAGATTGTAGGCACGCTGCCTAACGAGGATCCCGGTTCCTCCACGGGATTTATGCGTTCCAATTTAGATGATACTATTTCACGTGGCATTTATATCGGCAAAACGCTTTATACTGTTTCTCCAGCGCGGATAAAGGCCTATTCGCTCGATAATTTTCAGCGAATCGGTGAATTAAAATATTAAATATTTAATTCTAGATTACGGATTATTGCAAGGAACGCTTATGTTCTAAAAAAGCACAGGGTTTATATCCTGTGCTTTTTTGTATGGTCGAAGGATTTCATGCTGCAAACAGGGCACCAAAATATGTTAGCGGTTTGTTTCTTTTATTTTTGATAATGTGAAAGGAGTAAAATGGTTTATAGAGCAAGATTTTTTGAGCCCTAATTGTAAGCGTCTGGAGAATTAATCCTCATGTGGATTTGCTGAACAAAAATCACGATAAAATATTCACAAAAGTTTCACCGATACAGTAAGAAATGTAAACCTGATAAGCGCTAAAATAATTAGTATATTTAACTAATTTTATTTTGCACTTGCGATGGGGGATAATAGTATGCAGGAAAAGCGGTCGTATCTTTATCATATCTTTTTCAGAATCAGCCGTCATTTTGCACGCGTGCGGCGTAACAATGGGCTGACGCCGGGTGAGTTCAGTGTGCTTTGGACAATTGAACAGGCCGAAGCACAAGCGCTGCACCCTGCTGAAATCAGTAAACGCTTGGGCATTACCCGCCCCTCACTCACGCCAATTTTGAGAGATCTGGAAACGCAGGGATTGGTGCAATGTCGAATAGATTCACAAGACGGTCGAAGGTATCTGGTGGAGATTACTGATAAATGCAGGGAGTTTCGAATAAAGCAAATAAATCACCACAAGCTGTTGTTTGACCAACTGATTGGAAATTTGGATAAGCAAGATTTGGAAGACCTTTTGCGCATCCTGCACAAGCTAGAATCAAACCTGCAAAGTGAAAGCGAAAATAACGGAGACACATTTTTATGAGTAATATTTTTTCACATTTGAAGTCTTTTTATCTAGAATGTACCTATGCCATTATAGCAATGGTTCTGGCAGCGCTCACCGAACTGGGGCTGCCCTTTTTGCTTGCTGAGCTTATTAATCAAGGGCTTTATTATAACGATACGGCGCTTGTACTGCGGCTGGGCAGCATCATGCTGTTGCTGGCTATTGTCAGCGTCAGCGGAACCCTTCTAAACAGTTATTTTAGCGCGAAAATTTCGGCCGGAGTCAGTCGGGCGCTTCGGCGGCAGATATTTGATAAGATCGAAGGTTTTTCATTGTCGGAAACCGATCGCTTTGGTACCGCCTCGCTGATTACGCGTTCGACAAACGATGTTATGCAGGTACAAAATTATATCTATGTGTTGCTGCGGCTGGTGCTGCGCGCGCCGATTATGATTTTGGGCGGTGTGTCACTGGCCTTTCTAAAGAGCCCGTCACTTTCTATGGTTTTGCTGTTGATGCTGCCGGTGCTTTTTTTAATGGTTACCGGAATCGCCCGTCGGGGTATGCCGCTTTCTACCGCAATGCAGCAAAAGCTTGACAACGTCACGTTGGTTATGCGCGAAAAACTGACCGGCGTAAGGGTCATTAGAGCATTTGATAACGAAAACTTTGAAAAACAGCGCTTTGATAAGGCGAGTCGAGATTTGACCGAAGCTTCTATTAAAATGAACCGGACAATGGCACTGTTATTTCCCGCAGCCAATGTGGTTATGGCGGGCGCCACGGTGGCGATTGTATGGTTTGGCGCCATTAAAGCGGTGCAGGGAACTGTGCTGGTTGGGGATATTATGGCAATGGTTCAGTATATCACCCAGATTCTTATGTCCATCATGATGATCTCAATGGTCTTTGTCATGCTGCCCCGCGCTATGTCGTCTGTGAAGCGTATTGACGAGGTGCTCGAGGAAGAAACTCATATTACCGATCCGATTGAATGTCAGACGACGTCGGGCGAGGGGAAGCTTAATTTTGAAGATGTCAGCTTTCGTTACCCCGGCGCTCAGGATTCGGCGCTATCTAACATTAGCTTTACGGCATGTCCGGGGCAGACAACAGCTATTATCGGCAGCACTGGCAGTGGAAAAAGCACGTTGCTAAAGTTGGTGGAACGTTTTTATGACGTCACAGCGGGTTGTGTTTGCATCGATGGAATGGATGTTAGAGACTATGCCCAGCAGGATTTGCGCCAAAAGCTTGGATATGTACCGCAAAAGGCGGTGCTGTTTTCGGGGAGTATTGCTGAAAACCTGCGTTTTGGATGTCCGGACGCCACTGACGATGCACTGGTTGCAGCCGTTAAGACCGCTCAAGCCAGCGAATTTGTCAACGAGCGCGCTGAGGGCTATCAGGCGCCGATATCCCAGGGTGGCACGAATCTTTCAGGCGGTCAAAAGCAACGTCTTGCTATTGCCAGAGCCATTGTGCGCAGACCCAGCATTTATCTGTTCGACGACAGCTTTTCGGCACTGGATT
>JAEWNU010000056.1 GCA_023456995.1 Bacillota bacterium | reverse complement strand
AGGCTGAACTGCGCGAACACGCTGAAAGAGTGCTGGAACAGGGCGCGCCGTCAGCTTTTTTGACCGACGACATGAAGGCGGGCTACACCGGCGTGGTCGGCATTCTGCGCTGTGGCGCGGGGCCGGTGGTTGGTCTGCGGTTTGATATTGACGCGCTGGGGATGCTGGAATGCCCGGAGAATACCCACCGCCCGACCCGTGAAGGCTTCGCCAGCCAAAATACGGGCAGTATGCACGCCTGTGGGCATGACGGGCACGCGGCAATCGGTCTTGGTGTGGCCGAGGTGCTGATGCAGCTGAAAGATACGCTGCACGGTACAGTCAAGCTTTTGTTCCAGCCGGGGGAGGAGGGTGCACGCGGGGCGGCTGCCATGGTGGCAAACGGCCTTCTCGATGACGTGCATTTCTTCGCCGGATCGCACATTGCGCCCGATAACGGCCCCGATGACGGCGACGTGACGCCGGGTACTTACGGATCCCTTGCGACGACGAAATATGATGTGACCTTTAAAGGGCGGGCTTCCCACGCGGGCGGTTTCCCCGAGCAGGGCAAAAATGCGCTGGTGGCAGCGGCTGCGGCAGTCATGGCGCTTCAAGCCATCCCGCGGCACAGCGGCGGGCAAAGCCGCGTGAACGTCGGTACGCTGCACGCCGGAACGGGGCGCAACGTCATTGCCGACACCGCCCACATGCAGCTCGAGGTGCGCGGCGAGACAACCGAAATCAACGACTACATGGCCGAAATGGCGGTCAATGCCTGCAACGGCGCGGCGCTGATGCAGGACTGCACCTGTGAGATGATCAAGATGGGTGAAGCGCAGGGACAAAAAAGTGATCTGGCGTTTATTGGGCGCATTGCGGCACTGGTGCGCCGCCATATGCCCGAATTAAAGGTCAGCAGCTGCGAGAACGCCCAAAACTGGGGCAGCGAAGATATTTCAATCATGATGAACCGCGTGCAGTCTCACGGTGGACAGGCGACCTATATGCGCGCCATGACCCCCATGGCCTCACCCCAGCACACGGTACAATTCGATTTTGACGAGGTAGTGCTGTCAAAGAGCGTTAAGATCTTCTGCGCCATCGTCTACGATCTAATTGGCGAAAACTGACCTTAATACCCCTATCCCACTAAAAAAACCTGCGCGCAAATTAAAGTTCTCAATGATCTATCAGCTAAAAGGAGAAAAGCTATGAGCCGCATTTTAATTGACAATGTCACTGTGCTGACGGTGGATGAAAACAACACGGTCTATCAAAACGGGTATCTGCTGACCGACGGCGAAAAAATTGCGGCGCTGGGTAGCGGAACCTTTGCGGGGGACTATGACGAACATATCGACGGCGCGGGCGGCATTTTGCTGCCGGGCTTTGTCAACACCCACTGTCATGTTTCGATGATGCCTTTTCGCTCACTGGGAGATGATTGCCCCGACCGCTTGCGGCGCTTTCTCTTCCCCTTGGAAAACGAGGCCATGACACCACAGCTTGTCTATCTCGCGGCGAAATATGGCATCTGCGAGATGCTGCTCTCGGGCACAACCACCTTTTTGGATATGTATTATTTCGAGGATGAGGTGGCGCGCGCCTGTGAAGAAATGGGTATCCGCGGCTATCTGGGCGAGACACTCATCGGCCAGCCCACCTGCGTGAGCAAAGTACCCTACGGCGGCTTTGACTATCAGCAGAGCTTTCTCGAAAAGTACCGCAACAGCAGCCGGATTCATCCGATCATCGCGCCGCATGGTACAACGACCTGCGACGAAGCGGCGCTGAAAAAGGCGCACGCGCTCGCCGTCCAATACGACACGCTGTTCACGCTGCATGCCTCTGAGATGGACTATGAAATGGTTCACTTTGCCGAGCGGGGAACTACCCCAACCGCCTTTTTAGATGAAATCGGCGCGCTGGACGGACATACCTTGCTGGCGCACAGCATCCACGCGAATGACCACGATCTTGATTTGATTTCTGCCAGCGGCGCGGCGGTGGCGCACTGCATCGCCAGCAACACAAAGGCGGGAAAGGGGATCGCGCCCGTTAAAGGCATGGTTAAGCGCGGCATTTCGGTGGGGCTTGGCACCGATGGGGCATCCTCTGGCAATACGCTGAGCATGTTCGACCAGATGCGCATGTTTGCCAACTGCCATAAGACCGCCAACCACGACCGCGGGCTGTTCCCCGCCAAGGATATTGTGCGGCTTGCGACAGCGGGTGGTGCGCAGGCGCTGCGCGGCGAGCGGGAATATGGTCAGCTTGCCCCCGGCATGCAGGCGGATCTCGTGCTGGTCGAAACCGAGTCTGTTAATATGTTCCCGGTGTTTGACCCGTTTTCGGCACTGGTCTATTCGGCGAATGCCGCCAATGTGCAAACCGTGCTGGCACAGGGGAAGATCGTTGTGCGGGATAAAATGTTGGTGGGGCAGAGCCTGCGCGATATTCGCGCCGAGCTGTTTGCGGCGATGGGGCCGTTTGTTGCCGCCGCTGAAAGATATCGGGATATTTTATAAAAGTAACTTGGGGGTCGGGGCTGTGTCAGCGCCGGCCTTTGCCATTTGCGCCATTATTTGAGACTACAAATAAATCTCTGAAAAGCACCTTGGCTAATGGTTGCCCCGCCCGCTAGAGAAAAATTGTTTTTCTCGATTAATCGCGCCAACATGACAAATTATGGGGTATATTTCCACAATTATCATATGCAGTGTCTGATCTTGTGTCGATGCAATCTAGCCTACGGTTATATGCATCAAAAACTATTAGCTATTTTGGGGTTCTGCTGCTCAAACTGCCGAAAAAGCGCGTTGCAATTGACTTTAGTGCTATTAAATGTTAGTCTAAAGTGTATTTTTTACATAGCTTTTACATAGCGCAGCTAATGCGCGGACATTTTTATAAATAAGGGAGGAAAACTCTGGTGAAGCGCGCAAAGGGCGTTGCCTGGCTGCTGCTTATGCTGCCCGGCATTTTATTTGTCACCGTTTTCATGCTGGTACCGCTCTGTCTGCTGGCGGTCACCACCGTCTCTCCACAAAGCGGCACTTTTTCACTGGAGGCTTACACCGCCATGTTCGGTGGCGAATATTTTCGTCAGGTGTTCGCTCGCAGCTTGCGCCTGAGTCTTTTAAGTACGGCGGTGTGCGCAGTGCTGGGATTCCCGACGGCCTACTACATATCGCGTTTTTCCAAGCACAAGGGCATGCTTATGGCGCTGGCAGTGTTTCCGATGTTCACCAGCCCGGTTATCCGCTCATTTTCCTGGATGGTCATTCTGGGCAAAAAGGGTATCGTCAACAGCCTTTTGGTGGGCAGTGGGTTTTTTAATAAACCGCAGAGCCTTTTGTATAACGAATTTTCGATGACCGTAGGTTTTGTGCAGCTGTTTTTGCCGTTGATGATTTTATCCCTGATCGGCGTGATGGACAGCATCCCCGACGACCTGAGTTTAGCCGCCTGCAATTTAGGCGCGACGCGATTGCGGGCATTTTTCAGTGTGGTGTTTCCGCTTAGCATCTCCGGTCTTGTTACCGGCAGCGTGCTGGTGTTTACCGGCTGCCTGACAGCCTATACAACGCCGCAATTACTCGGCGGAACCGATACGCGCGTGCTTGCCACGGTGATTTATCAATACGCCATGAGCCTTGGCGACTGGGTTCAGGCCTCGGTGGTGGCGGTGACCATGATCGTCGTAACGGTGGCGGTGTCGATGGTCTTTAACGCATTCAGTAAAAAGATCAACCCCATGGCTTAGAGAGGACGTGTACCAGTGGCGCTTTTGGAACTGCAAAACATCACGGCGGGCTACGATAAGAATATTATTCTCAAGGATTTTAACCTCAGTGTGGAAAAGGGCGAGCTGCTGAGCCTTTTGGGTTCTAGCGGCTGTGGCAAAACGACTACGCTACGCCTTGTCGCGGGCTTTTCTGAGCCTGTCAGCGGCAATTTTATGTTTGACGGCAAGGATTATACCTACGTGCCGCTGCATAAGCGCAACTTCGGCTTTGTGTTTCAGAGCTATGCGCTGTTCCCACACATGACGATATTTGATAACGTCGCGTTTGGTCTTAAGATGCGGAAAATGGATTCCGCCGCGATTGCCGACGCGGTCAATGACATCTTGAAAACCGTCGATCTGGTGGGCTTTGAGCACCGACTCCCGCGTGAGCTTTCGGGCGGGCAGCGGCAGCGCGTGGC